>JBJTAU010000461.1:0-9090 GCA_046090965.1 Limisphaerales bacterium
GGTTGGCGAGGTCCTCGGCCTCGTTCTTGAGGAGGCAATGACGAATGATCAGGACGTAAGTGACAGGCAGGCTGGCGGCGAACAGGAGGATCAGGAGCTCGGAGACTTTGATCATATGGGTTTCTTCGTTCAACCGGACACTCGCCGGCCGCAGTTCATACCGTGAACTGAACGGTGCCTATGACTAGGCTCGTCCCTGTCTGCTGGCTTCGCAACTTTTGCGCGAACCTGCCCGTGTTTTGCCTACCTACTTGGCCTTCAGTGGTTTTACGCCCTTGCCCTCATCGAGGAAGTCCAGGCCCTGCTCCAGCCACTTCGCTGGCGGCAGGTTGTGCGCGACGCCGGGAGCTTCGAGGTAAGTCACGTTGGCGAAGCCCTCCTTCTTGAAGCCTTGTTCAAAGACCGTCTTCGTCCCCGCGCGGTTGAAATCCTTCTCGCCCGTCATCAGCGCGTAGCGGCAGAACTTCTTCGCGATGGCCAGCACCTCGTCGTCGGGGATGAAGTTCGCGCCGTAGGTAGTCTTGCCGTCGCCCGCTGGGATGTCCTCGTAGAAGTTCACGCCCATGAACGGCATCGTGCCGCTAAACATGTCCGCGTAGGCCACGCCCACCATGCTTGCCACGCGCCCGCCGCCGGAGTGGCCGCTCACATACACACGCCGGCCATCCACGTTGAAGCGCGCGCGCATCGCGTGATTTGCAGCGACCGCGAGTCGCACGCGGTCGAAGATGTTGCGCGGGTTGCCGGACTTGAGCGCGCCGACGAAGAGGAGCTTGCGCGCCGCCAGCACCGGCTCCCAGTCCGCCGGGATGCCCGCCGTGTCGCCGGGGGAAATCCAGATGAACACGCCCCACTTGTCCGCATGCTTGTAGCTGGCGGGCACGATGAGTTGGAACTTCTCCTTCGCGAGGTCGACCGCGCCGGGGTTCTCGACTGAGTGCAACCGCCACTTCACTTCGTCTGGCTTGGCCTGCTCGGGCAGGTCGGCGAAGGAAGTAGTGCTCTTGCCGGCGGTGAAGGGCGGTAGGTCGGCGGCTTGAACCGCGAGTGCGGCGAACATTAAGGTGGCAGCCACCCACCTTTGTAGGAGACGACGTGAGGAGTCTCTGACTTTCGTTTCGGAACAAGTGAGACTCCTCACGTCGTCTCCTACGGGATTGGGGGTGTTCATTCTAGTGTCGCGTTTCGCTTTGCCATTGCCCGCACTTTGCGGAGCATTCGCCTCCACTCCGCGGCCAGGAAGCGCGGATGGGCGAGGCTGTCGGCGGCATACTTGCCGGTGGCCTGCGCCAAGTCGAGGTCTGCAGTGATGACCTGCTCGGAGCGGTTGTCGGCCAGCGCGAGCACGCGGCTGTCCGGCGCGACTACCTTCGAGTCGCCGGCTGACCAGAGGCCGTCGCCCTGTGGCCCAACGGAGTTGGCGAAGACGTAGAACACCGCGTTCTCAAAGGCCCGCACGGCGATGCCGTCGCGCCCGCCGCGTTTGCGCCGCGAAACGGTGAGCGCATCCAGTCCGGCATTCGGGTGGAAGACGACGCGCGCCCCGGCCATCACCGCCAGCCGCACCAACTCCGGGTAACGCCGTTCGTGGCAAATGATGGCGGTGCAGGGGATGCCATCGAGTTTGAACAGCGCGATCGCATTGCCCGGCGTAAACAACCGCCGGTCGCGGTCCGTGAGTTGGCACTTCGCGTAGCAGTGCACGACGCGCCCGCACCGATCGAAGGCGACAAGGCAGTTCTGCCATCTCCCGCGTCGGAACACGGGCGAGCCGAGCAACACATTAAGTTGGAACCGCGCGGCCAGTTCACCCACGCGCTCAAGCGCGCCGCGAACCTCTGCCCAAGCCAGCCCGCTGAAGTCCCGGTTGTAGCCCGTGGTCGCGCACTCGGGGAACAGGACGACATCAGCCTTCCTCCGCGCGGCCTGGGCGAGCGCAGTTTCCAGCTTGACCAAGTTACCTGCCACCGTCGCCGCGAACCGCATCTGCACGGCGGCGACGCGCATGGCGCATTGACCATCGCGCGGACGACGGGCGAGACTCAGGCGTTTCATGGATTGTTTGCGGCGGCTGGCCGAGGAAGCTAGCGGCCCGTTGACCGAAGCCAAATGAATTTCCCGCGCGCCAACCGTCGGCTCCTAGCGTGGCTCCTGCCGCTGCTGGCCTGGCCGTGTGCCGCCGCCGCGCCGATCTGGCCGACGAACCAGGCGCTGCCGAACATCGTCGTCATCCTTGCGGACGACTTGGGCTGGGGCGACTTGAGTTGCTACGGACAGAAGAAGTTTTCCACACCGAACCTCGACCGGCTGGCGGCGGAGGGAATGCGTTTCACGCAAGCCTATGCTGGCGCGCCGAGCGGAGCGGCGTCACGGGGGGCGCTCTTCACGGGCAAGCACACTGGCCACGCGCGCATTCGGGGCAACTACGGGCCGGATGGCCATCCGGTCGCGCTGCGCGCCGAGGATGTAACCTTCCTGCCGTTGCTCAAGCGCGCGGGTTACTGGACCGGCATCATTGGCAAGTGGGGTTTGGGTGGCGATGGCACGCCCGGCACGCCCGCCGGTCTGGGCGTGGATCAGTGGCTCGGCCTGCTGGAGCTGCGCCACGCCACGAACCAGTTCCCCGCCGTGGTCGCGCGCCACGATCCGAAACTGGCTCTGGTCAAGGAGCCGGCGACTTACTACCAGCCGGTATTCGAGAACGAGGGCGGACGCCAGGCGCGGCATGCGCAGGACGTCTTCACCCACGCGGCCTCCAACTACTTCCGCGTTTATCAGCCGGCGGAGTGGAGCAAGTTCCGCCCGTTCTTCCTGCACCTTGCGTTCTCGCTGCACAACGCGGGCGAGGAGCCGGGCACGAATTCGCCCACGCGTTATCTCGGCGGGGCCGGCCGGTTCGCGGTGGAGAAATGGCCCGAGCCAGAGCGCCGCAAGGCTGCGGCCATCGCGCATCTCGACGCATCCATCGGTCAACTGCTCAAACAGCTCGACGAGCGCAAGATGAGCGAGCACACCGTCGTGGTCCTCACCAGCGACAACGCGGCGCAAAAGGATGGCCTCTGCGATCCGGCGCTCTTCAGCAGCAACGGTCCTTTTCGTGGCGCGAAAGGCGACCTGACTGAAGGTGGCCTGCGCGTGCCGCTGCTGGTGCGCTGGCCCAAACACATCAAAGCGGGCTCGATCAACGAACTGCCCGTTGCGCTGTGGGATTGGTTCGCCACCGTCGCTGAACTCGCCGGCGTGACGAACGCGCCGGCCACGGATGGGGTTTCACTGTTGCCCGCGCTGCTGGGAAAACCTGCGAAGACGAAGCGCGAGTTTCTCTACTGGGAATCGCACGAGGGCGGCTTCGCACAGGCCAGCCGCGCGGGCGACTGGAAAGGCATCCGCTCGAAGCCGGATGCCCCGCTGGTGCTTTTCCACCTCGTCCGTGATCCCGGCGAGGCGCGCGAGGTGGCGGCGGACTACCCGGCGGTGGTGAAGCACCTCGAAACTCTGCTCAAGACCGCCCGGACGGAGAGCAACGTGTGGGAAGTGGGGAAGAAGTAACCTGGTCGTTTTCCCGCTTCAAGCCAGCACCTGTTTCCGCTTCGCCACCCACTCGGTGCCGAGCGTGTCGAGCGTCTTGTGCTTCAGCCACTTTTCCGCCAGCGGGAAGATGACGCGCTCCTCGCGGTCGAAGTGCTGCCGCGCGACGACGGCAGCGATGATGAGGAGCTTGCGCGCCTGCTTGAGGTCGCGGCAGCCGCGCGCCTGCTTGAGGATGGCCTCGATATTCTCGTGCTCGGCGTGGATGACCTCGTTCTGGCCAAGCTGGTCAAGGCAATGATCCAGCGGTTCCATGATGAGCTTGTGCTCGATCTGCCCGTGCGCCTCGAGCATCGCATCCAGCAAGCCGGCCAGCGCGCGCACCTCGCCCAATGACTTGAGCTTCGGCGTAGCCCGCTCGACGTAGTCGAAGAGATTGTGGAAGACGACGTGCTCCGCGAGCAGGGCCTCGGTGATTTTCATGGGCGGTGAGACTCAGCGAGTCGAAGGGCTGTTCAACCACCGGCTACTGGTAGTTCTCCATCCCCGCGCACGAGCACACGAGGTTGCGGTCGCCGAAGACGTTGTCCACGCGGGCGACGGGCGGCCAGAACTTGTAGTCCACGAGGCTCTTCACGGGGAAAGCGGCTTGCTCGCGTGGGTAGGGGCGTGTCCAGTCGCCGGCGATTTGGTCGGCGGTGTGCGGTGCGTTTTTGAGCAGTTTGTTCTTCGCGTCGGCCTGGCCCGTTTCCACGGCGCTCATCTCGGCGTGGATGGCAATCATCGCGTCACAGAAGCGGTCTAGTTCCGCCAGTGGCTCGCTCTCGGTCGGCTCGACCATCAGCGTGCCGGCGACGGGCCAGCTCAACGTCGGCGCGTGGAAACTGAAATCCATCAGCCGCTGGGCCACGTCCTCGGCGGTGGTGGCCTTGAAGCTGCGCAGGTCGAGGATGCACTCGTGCGCGACGAGTCCGCCCGCGCCCTTGTAGAGCGTGGGGAAATACTTTTCCAAACGCTTGCTGATGTAGTTGGCGTTGAGAATCGCATACTTCGTCGCCTCGGTGAGGCCTGTGCCGCCCATGCACGCGGTGTAGACCCACGAGATCGGCAAGATGCTCGCGCTGCCCCACGGCGCGGCGCTCACGGGGCCAATCGGATCTTCGCCGCCGAGCGGGACGACCGGATGATCCGGCAGGAAGTCCACGAGATGTTCAGCAACGCCGATGGGGCCCATGCCCGGCCCGCCGCCGCCGTGCGGAATGCAAAAGGTCTTGTGCAAGTTCAGGTGGCAAACGTCCGCGCCGATGAAGCCGGGCGAAGTCAGCCCGACCTGCGCGTTCATGTTCGCGCCGTCCATGTAAACCTGCCCGCCCGCGTGGTGGATGATCTGGCAAATCTCGCGGATCGTGCCCTCGAAAACGCCGTGCGTGCTCGGATACGTGACCATCAAGCACGCGAGGTTCGCGGCGTTCGCAGCGGTCTTCGCGCGGAGGTCGGCCACGTCAATGTTTCCCTGCGCGTCGCACGCGACGGCCACGACTTTCATGCCGGCCATCACCGCGCTGGCGGGGTTCGTGCCGTGCGCGGAGTTCGGGATGAGGCAAATGTTGCGATGCGCCTCACCGCGGCTGGCGTGATACTTTGCGATGACGAGCAAGCCCGCATATTCGCCCTGCGAACCGGCGTTGGGCTGCAGCGAGATGCCCGCGAAGCCGGTGAGTTCCGCGAGCCACGCTTCGAGTTGCTGGAACATCTCCTGATAACCGAGGGTTTGCTTCAGCGGCGCAAACGGATGGATTTTGCCGAACTCCGGCCACGTCACCGGGAACATCTCGCTCGTGGCGTTGAGTTTCATCGTGCAGGAGCCGAGCGGGATCATCGCCTGGCACAGCGAGAGGTCGCGCGACTCCAGCTTCCGCAAGTAGCGCAGCAGCTCGGTCTCGGAGTGGTGGCGGTTGAAGACCGGCGCGGTGAGGAACTTCGTCGTGCGCGCGTGCGCGCCGAAATCCGTGGCCGCTGCCTGCGTGTGAAGTTCCTCCAACTTGAACGGCGGTTCGAAGCCCGCGTTGAAAATGCGGACGAGCAACTCCACGTCCGCCAAGTCCGTCGTCTCGTCGAGCGCGACGCCGAGCGTGGCCTTATCCAGCACGCGCAAATTGACGCCGTGCTTCTCGGCGATGGCCACGATTTCCTTGCTCGTGTAGCCCTTGAGTTGGACCGCGATGGTGTCGAAGTAAGCTGCGTTCAACACGGAATGGCCGAGCTTCGCGACGCCCGCCGCGAGCAGGCGCGTGTGCCGATGCACGCGCGTGGCGATGGCCGTGAGTCCCGCCGGGCCGTGATATACCGCATACATCGCCGCGATGTTTGCGAGCAGCGCCTGCGCGGTGCAGATGTTCGACGTGGCCTTCTCGCGGCGGATGTGCTGCTCGCGCGTGCCGAGCGAGAGGCGCAGGCCGGCCTTGCCGCGCGCGTCCTTCGAGACGCCGACGAGCCGGCCGGGCATGTTGCGTTTGTAGGCGTCGCGCGTGGCGAAGAACGCCGCGTGCGGCCCGCCGTAACCCAGCGGCACGCCGAAGCGCTGCGCGCTGCCCACACACACGTCCGCGCCAAACTCGCCCGGCGCCCGCAGCACCGTGAGCGCGAGAATGTCCGCCGCGACGACCACGAGCGCGCCCGCCGCGTGGGCCTTCGCGGTGAAGTCCGCGTAGTCCAGCACCGAGCCCGTCGTAGTCGGGTATTGCACGAGCGCACCGAAGACGGAGCGGTCGAACACAAGCGTCTCGTGGTTGCCCACGACGACTTCGAGCTTGAGCGCCTCAGCACGCGTGCGGACAAGCGCGATCGTCTGCGGATGGCAGGTCTCAGAAACGAAGAATTTCGCGCGGTCATCGCCCGGCGGCAGCGCGCGGTGGCAGAGCGTCATCGCCTCGGCGGCAGCAGTGCCTTCGTCGAGCATCGAAGCGTTGGCGATGTCGAGTCCAGTGAGGTCGCAGACCATCGTCTGGAAGTTGAGCAGCGATTCGAGGCGGCCCTGCGAAATTTCCGCTTGGTAAGGCGTGTATTGCGTATACCAGCCGGGGTTTTCGAGGATGTTCCGCTGGATGACCGGCGGCGTGATGCAGTCGTGGTAGCCGAGGCCGAGGTAGGATTTGAAAACTTGGTTCTTCGCCGCGATGGCCTTGAGCTGCCGCAGCGCATCGAATTCCGAGAGCGCGGGCGGCAACGCGATTGGCTCCGCCAGCCGGATGTCGCGCGGCACGAGCGCATCGATCATGGCGTCGAGCGAGTCGTAGCCGAGCGTCTTCAGCATCGCTGCTGCCTCCTCGGGGCGCGGGCCGATGTGACGGCGGACAAACGTGTCAGGATGGGCGAAGGCAGCAGGCGTGGCGGTCATCGAAGTCAGTAACAGTCAGTTGAAATCAGTTCCGAGCGAAACAACCCGGCGAAGGTAGAAATGGGCGGGGGCAATGCAAGATGGATTTGCTCACATCCGCCCCGGCGGGAGGAGACGACGTGGGGATACGCCCGCCACCCGCTACTTCTGTGGACCTGCGGACTTCGCGGACAGAAACTCCGCCAAGTCGCGCTTGGGATCAAATCCTGTCGCCAAGCCGTAGTTCTGGCGCAAGTGCCCGGCAGCATTCCCCCGGTAACTCTCCAAACCCGGCATCGGCAGCGTGACACTTTCGCGCGCCGCGTCCACGCGGCCGAAGCGCACGTGGACCTCGCCATTCTCATGCGCGAGCGTGCCGCCCGCACGGATGAACTCGTTGATGAACTGCTTCGTCTTCGCGGACTCATCGCCGACCTTGTTGAACTCCTCGCGCGGCTGCGGGAAGCGGATGCGAATTTGCTGCCCGGTCAGCGTGATGAACGGCTCAGGTCGCGCGAGCGAGGCGTTCATCAACTCGCGCTCGGCCGCATCGTCATTCTTCTTCATCTCGACTTCGAGCGCGCGACGCACGAGTGCGTTGCCCGCCTCGATCACCTTGCATACGTTGCGCACCGTCACCCGTTGCGTGCCGCACGGCTGGCCTTGTTCGTTGAGATAAAACTTCCCGTTCTCAATGCGCACGTTCGCGATGAGCAACGTCACCAAGTTCGTCGTCGCCCGGCGCGCGGCCTCGTTGAGCGAATTTGTCTTGGGGGCAGCTTCCTCGGCGAGCGTCTCCTTCAAGCGCTCAATGTTGATCTCGGAAATCCAGTTGTTGAAAAAGAAAGTGCGCTGCCCACTCATCACCTCAGCCAGTTGCTCGCGCTCCTTCTCGCTCAACTGCGTCACGTCATCCGCGCCGTAGATGCCGTGGTAAGTCTGGTGGATGCGCAGCGTGTCGGCCTTCGCATCGTGCTCGTAAGTCACCGTCTGCCGCTCGAACTCGATGCAGCCGGTGAGCGCGAGGGCGAGCGCGAGGAGCGGACCAAGGCACTTCTTCATGCAAGGATTGTAGGCCGTTGGCGTTCGCCTGCCAAGTGCAAGACTCATCTGGCTCCGGGTGGCGCCCGCGTCTCGCGGGTCGGATTGGGCGGCCCGCCCAACCCGAGGCGCGCGAAGTGGTGGCGTTGTCGGGTGTAACAAGCGCAGGGGCGTCCGAGTTTGCGGCGGGACGCCGAAAACAACCCGCGATACGCGGGTGCCACCTGAAACTTTCCGCGTGCGCCCGTGACGCTAGCCGCTAACCTCGCCGTAAATTCTCGCACACGATGAACCCTCCCCGTCGCGCCGCCGGCACCGCGCTTGCCCTCGCCGCGCTGCTCTCGTCTCCGCTCCGCGCCGCCGACACCTCGGCGATGACCACCGCCAAGCCACTCACGCCCGCCCAAGCCCTCGCCTCGCTCCAAGTCGAAGCCGGCCTGCGCGTTGAGCTGGCCGCCGCCGAACCGCTCACCGCTGCGCCCTGCGCCGTCGCGTGGGATGAACGCGGGCGCATGTTCGTCGCTGAGAATCGCGGCTACCCCACCGGCCCCGGCACGAACAAACCGCCCGCCGGAGTCATCGCGATGCTGGAGAGCACGAAGGGCGACGGTGTGTATGACAAGCGCACCGAGTTCGCCACCGGCCTCACCTTCCCCAACGGCCTCATGTGCTGGCGCGGCGGCCTCATCGTCACGTGCGCGCCGGACATTTTCTTCCTGCAAGACACCGACGGCGACGGCAAGGCCGACGTGAAAAAGGTTTTGCTCACCAGCTTCGGCACGACGAGCACCACGCAACTCCGTGTGAGCCATCCTACGCTCGGCCTCGACGGCTACATCCACGTCACCAGCGGCCTCGTCGCCAGCAAGGTGACCTGCCCCGAGCATCCCGAACGAGGCACCATTGACCTGCCGCGCGGCGACGCCCGCTTCCACCCGGACACGCTGGAAATCGAGCCGTGGCCGGGCGTCGGGCAGTTCGGCCTCGCGTTCGATGACTTCGGGCGCAAGTTCATCTGCTCGAACCGCAACCCGCTCCAGCACGTCGTCCTGCACCCGCGCTACCTCAAGCGCAACCCGCACCTCGCCTTCTCCGACACCGTGCAGGACGTCGCCCCGCCCGGCGACGCCGCGAAGGTCTGGCCC
>JBJTAU010000462.1:0-4364 GCA_046090965.1 Limisphaerales bacterium
AGCGACGCGCCCACGCTGCGCGTCGGCGACGCGCGGCTTTTCCTGCTCGGCCGACGCGCAGCGTGGGCGCGTCGCTGGCGACTTCACCGACTTCGCCAACCCGGCCGCCGCGATGCACCACGGTGATGGTGGTGGGGAAAGTGCCTTTCAGCGCCTCGTTCACGCGCAGCCAGGTGCGCGTGTAGATTCCGGCGTCGGCTTCACTGCGGAAACTCTCCGCGCCGATCACGGTCGCGTGGCAGATGGCGGCGGCCGGGTTGGCGAAGTCGGTGAAGTCGCCAGCGACGCGCCCACGCTGCGCGTCGGCGACGCGCGGCTTTTCCTGCTCGGCCGACGCGCGGACGGCACGCTCTTCGTGGACAACGGTGCCAGTGGCGCGCCGTTGCTCGCGCCTGCGGGCACGGGGAAGACGGCGACTTCCACCATGACCGACCCGAACGCGCTCGCCCTACTCTCCGCCGCGCGCAGTCGTTACCCCAGGGCCGCTGGACTCGACCTGACCGCACAGGCCGCCAGCCTCATCGTGCCGCTCGCGGTGCCGGGCCTGCTCACGACGAACGGCGTCTCCCGCCGGTTCACCGCTGGCGACCGCGGGGAAGCCAGCGAGTATTTGGTGGACGCCGACGCGCTGCCCGCCGGATTGACGCAAGCGCAGGCGCTCAACGCCCTGAGCAACGCCTTCCAAGCGTGGGCGAACGTCACCAGCCTGCGCTTCCGTTTCGCCGGCGTGACCAGCTTCGGCACCGCGGCTGGTAACGTCACCACCAACGACGGCCGCATCCGGGTGCAACTCCACGACAGCTACAACTTCATCTCCGGTTCCACCACGCTCGGCGTCGGCGGCAACTCGTTCAGCATTTCCGGCACGTTTCCCAACGGCGGCATGGGTGGCAGGGTGAACGGCAACGAATTCTTTCCGGTCAGCTACGGCTATCTGGTGATGAAGCACTCCCAGAGTTCGCTCCAAACCCTCAGCACGTTCGAGGAGGTGCTCGGCCACGAGATCGGCCACGTCCTGAGCATGGATCATTCGAGCGAGAATTCCTCGGAACCGAACACCACGCTCAAGCAGGCCATCATGTTCTTTCAGGCCCACGCCGACGGCCGCGGCGCGGCGCTGGGCACCTACGATCCACCGGTGGTGCAACAGGCGTATCCGAAGAACAACACGCCGCCCTACCGCTACAACCGGATGATGCAGGTCGTCACGGCGGCCACCGCGCCCAACCTTGCCGGCGTCAACGAAGTCGAGGTGCGCGGCTATGACCTGCAGACGAACGCGCTCACGCTGACCATTGCCAGTGCGACCTCGGCAAACGGCACTTTCACGCTGAACGGCAGCACCCTGCGTTACACACCTTCCGCATTCTTCGGTGACTCCTCAAAGCTCGATCCGGCGACGACTTCCGCCTTCGACCGCGCCTTCCTCCGCCTCAGCGACGGCACGCACGGGTCGCCTTACATCGAGGTGCGTGTGTTGTCCTTCAACGCGGACTCTTTCTCCGACGGCGTGCCGGACAACTGGATGACGCAGTTCTTCGGCAGCGCGAACCCGAGCGCCGGCTCGTTGCGCGGGCCGAACGACGACTTCGACGGCGACGGCGTCAGCAACTTGAACGAGTTCCGCCTGGGCACGAATCCGACCAACGCAGCCTCCGTGCTCCGCTTCACCTCCGGCACCAAGGCCGGCCTCAACTGGTTCGCCACGCCCTACGAGGTCTATGAAGTGCAGGGCACGACCAACTTCACCAACTGGTTCCGCGTCGGCAACCCGGTCGTGCCCACGACGACCAACGGCAGCTTCACCAACTTCCCGGCGACGGACCGGCTGTTCTTCCGCCTTGAGCGCGTGCCGTGACTGAGCCTTCGCCAGCGTGGGCCGGCGTGTTGCCGGACGAGGATTACCAGCACAGCTTCGGCCTCAAGGCGGGCAGCGCGGAGAAGTTCTTCGCCCCGACGGAGCGGCACGCTGAGTTGCTCACTCAGCGGCGGCATTGGCTGCGGACCGACCCGGCTCATTGCGCCTCGCTGCTGCCGGGAGCCGAGCCGCTGCTGGAGGAAACCATCGCCCTGGCAAGGCAGTGGAACTCGCTGTCGATAGAGAGCGAACTGGGTAGGGCGCGCCTGTCCCAGCGCGCCACTGAGGAGTCCGATCCATCTGGTGGCGCGCTGGGGACAGACGCGCCCCACCTCGCGCTGGGCGAGGCGTGGGAGCCGGATTACGTGCTGCTGAAGCAGGATGCTGCAGACGGCCGCTTTCACTTGCTCGGCGGCTGCGTGTGTTTCCCCTCATCGTGGCGGTTCGAGGAAAAAGTAGGCAAGCCGCTCGAAGTCATTCACACGCCGGTGCCGCACCTGAACGAGCAACTCGCGTCGCCCATCCACAATTTCCTCTCGCGCATCAAGCCGGGCGCGGCGTGGTGCCGTGCGAACTGGGGCCTGAGCCGCTCGCCTGAGTTGAATCAACACCCTGCGCACGGTCTGCCCAAACTGCGCCCGCCGCTACGCGAGGACGAGGTTTGGCTGCGCGTGGAGGACCAGGCGCTCATCGCGTTGCCGGAGAGCCGGGGCGTGCTCTTCGGCATTCGCATGACGGTAATTCCCCTCGCCGAAGTGAAGCGCCACCCCGCCGCCGCGCGCGGTCTTTCCCGCGCGCTGCGCACGATGCCGGACGAGATGCTGGACTACAAAAGCCTGATGGCGGCGAAGGAGGAGTTGCTAGGGTTGTTGGAGGTGGCGATTTAACGCAAGGACGCAAAGGCGCAAAGAATTGAGGAGCAAATCTCTCCGCGGCCTTGCGCCCTTGCGCCTCTGCGTTGAAACGGGCGGCCTTACTCTGAAACTTCCTCCGTCGTCGGCGTGGCTGGCTTCGCCTTTCGGCCCAGCGGCACTTCGGTGCCGAGCATGACCACGCTCACGGCGATGAGCGCGGCGCACATCCATGCCATGTTCGTCATGCCCATCGTGCCGACGAGGTGGAACGCAATCAGCGGCGCGGCCACGCCTCGCACGCCGGTGAAGAACGTGTGGACGCTCATGTAGTCCGCCACCCGCTCGGGCGGCGCGAACTTCGTCACCCACAAGCTCCACGCCACGTCGCCGCCGGCATTCGACACGCCGAAGATGACCGCGCCCAGCGCCAGCCCACCGAGGCTGTCGCTCACGAAGAACGACAAGATCCCGAGGCCGAAGCCCACGTTCAGCACCGCGCGCAGCGTGAAGAAGTTCATCCGGTCGAAGAGCCAGCCCCACACCGGACTCATCACCAGCCGCGCTGCGTTGGGGATTACGCCCACGAGCAGCGCCACCATCGTCACGTCCAGGTGCAGGCCGTATTTCTCGTTGGCCAGATACTCCACGCGCAGCGGATACATCATGAGGTTGCCCATGCCCATGAACATCCACGAGATGAGCGTGAGCCGGAACAGCCGGTCCTCGCGCGCGTAACGCATCGCCCGCAACGGATGCGTGCCCGCGCTGGCCGTTAATGGCTCGGAGGGAATGCGCGACTGACACCACGCCCCGAACGCGAACGCCGCCGCGAAGAACAGGAGCAGCGCACGGAAGTAATCCAGATGCACCGCCAGCAACCGCCCGCCCAGCTCGTTTGCCAGCGCGGCCATGCCGATGCGGACCACCATCGCCTTGGAGAACAACCGCCCGCGTTCCTCCGGCGGATAGTTCACCTGGTATACCTGCGTCATCAGCGGAATCGCCGCCGAGGCGCACGTGGTCGCGAGCACACAGCCCAGCACATACAGCGGCAGCCCCGGCGCGAACACCGCCAGCAGCAACGCCGCCGCCCCGAGGAAGCCCACGCGCGACGCGGCCTGCGCCACCGGCCAGCCGAGTTGCGCCGCGCGGTTCACCACCAGCGGGCTGATGACGTGCCCCACGCTGCCACCGGCCGCGATGAGCGCCTTGGCCAGCGGCCCCGCCTCGAAATGCCGCACCGCGATGAGCAGGAGGAAGGTGGTGCCCGCCGCCTCCATGATGCCCGTGGTCACGGCGCGGAGTCGCTCGTAGCGAAAGGTGACTTGAGTGTGCGCGAGCGACACGGCGGAAGGATGGGAGAAACGGAGTGATTAGTAATTAGTAATAGGGCTATTTACATTGTTCCCCCGACCCCAATCCCTTGTGGTTCCGTGCCCCCGACCAGTGTTTGACAGCGAACTGGTGCCAACGCCAGCGACTGCTCGATCAAGCGGTAGAAGAGCAATCCTCGGGAGCGTGACCGCCGTCGGTTAAAGCGAAACACAAACTCGTCGAGATAGTAGTCCAGATGCGAGTGGGCCACGGCTCCCTGATGTGTGCCCAGCAACCACCGCTGCAACAGCGCCGCCACCCGGTTGGCCCTCGGGAGC
>JBJTAU010000463.1:0-5444 GCA_046090965.1 Limisphaerales bacterium
GCTCCTCCACGCCGAAGATGTCAGCGACAAACACATTCCCCTGCTGCTCTGGTGGGCCGTCGAGAGCAAGTGCGCCACCGACCGCGATGCGATCCTCCGGATGCTGGAGGACAGCACGATCTGGCACGCGCCGCTCGTGCAGAAGTTCATCATCGCGCGCCTCGGCCAGCGCTTCACCGCCGAGCGCACCGACGCGAAGCTCGAAACCGCCGCGAGGCTCTTCACGCTCGCGCCCACGCCCACGCTCATCAGCTTCGCCGTGCGCCTCGGGCACGCCGCTGCCGAACAGGTCGCGCTCGCACGCATCGCGGACGCGAAAGTCCCCGAGGCCGACCGCCGCAGAACGATCACGCTCCTCGCCGAGCGCCGCGTGGAGGCTGCCGTGCCGACCTTCCTCAAGGAACTTCGTTTCGCCAAGAGCGACGCGTTGCGCCTCGACTTGATCAACGCCCTCCAGCGCTTCGCCTGGCCGGACAGTGCGCGCGAGCTGCTTGATCTTTATCCCGGCTTCAGCGGCAAGCTCCGCGACACCGCGCAGGCCGCGCTCGCGAGCCGGCCTGATTGGTCCCGCCGACTCCTCGCCGCCGTGGACGAAGGCCAGCTCAAGAAGGAACAAATCTCCGTTGCGAACCTGCTCGGCATCGCGGCGTTCAACGATGCCGCGAGCGACGCGCTCATCAAGAAACACTGGGGCCGTCTCACCAAGAGCAGCGAGGAGAAAGAGGCGCAAATCGCGAAGGTCCGCAAACTCCTCGCCGGCCCGAAAGGCGACGCGAAAGCCGGCCGCGAACCCTTCAAGGTCGCCTGCGCCGTCTGCCACACGCTCAACGGCGAGGGCGCGAAGATCGGCCCCGACCTGACCGGCTACGAGCGGGACAACTTGGATTTCATCTTGCCCGCCATCGTGGACCCGAGCCTCGCCATCCGCGAAGAATACATCGCCTTCAACCTCGTGATGAACGACGGCGCGACCCTCACGGGCCTGGTGACTGAGTTGTCGAAAACCTCCGTGACCCTGCTTGACGTGAGCGGCAACAAGACCGTCCTCTCGCGCACCAACCTCAAGGACATGAAAGCCAGCCACACGAGCCTGATGCCCGAAGGCCTGCTGGATGCCATGACCGACCAGCAAGTGCGCGACCTCTTCGCCTACTTGATGGCCAGCCCGCCCGCGCCGAAGAAGTAAGGTCCGCAATTGACCCACCCGCCGGCTGGGGTGTGTCGTTCAAGCGAGAAGACCGTTGACCAGTTCGCCATTCACGTCCGTCAGGCGATAGCGGCGGCCTTGGAACTTGTAGGTGAGACGCTCGTGGTCGATGCCGAGCTGGTGCAGCAACGTCGTTTGCAGATCGTGCACACCGACGCCGTCGCTCGCGATGTTGTAGCCGAACTCGCAAGTCTCGCCGTAGGTCGTGCCGGCCTTCACGCCGCCGCCAGCCAGCCACACGCTGAAGCAGCGCGGGTGATGGTCGCGGCCGAAGTTGGCGGAGATTTTGCCCTGACAATAATTCGTGCGGCCAAACTCGCCGCCCCAGACCACGAGCGTGTCGTCGAGCAGGCCACGCGCCTTGAGGTCGCGCACGAGCGCGGCAGCGGGCTGGTCGGTTTCCTTGCAGAGCTTCGGCAACGCGCCAGGCAAGCCACCGTGATGGTCCCAGTCCTGATGATAAAGCTGGATGAACCGCACGCCGCGCTCGGCGAGCCGACGAGCAAGCAGGCAGTTCGCGGCGAACGTGCCGGGCATCTTCACGTCGGGGCCGTAGTTCTCCAGCACGTGCGCCGGCTCGCTCGACACATCCGTCGCGTCCGGAATGCTGAACTGCATGCGGAACGCCATCTCGTAGTTATCGATGCGGCTCTGAATCTCCGCGTCCGGCGTGCCCGCGAACTGGTGTTCGTGCAATTCGCGCAGGCGGTCGAGCAGCAGGCGTCGGCTGTCCTCGCTCACGCCGGCGGGGTTGTTCAAGTAGAGCACCGCGTCCTTAGCGGCGCGCAGCAGCACGCCTTGATGTTTCGTCGGCAAAAAGCCGCTGCCCCACAAGTGCGCGCCGAGCGGCTGGCCGCCCTTGCCCTTCGTGATGAGCACGACGAACGATGGCAGGTTTGCGTTCTCCTGCCCCAGCCCGTAGCTCAACCACGCGCCGAAGCTCGGCCGACCGGCGATTTGCGTGCCGGTCTGGAGAAAGGTCACGCCGGGGCCGTGATTGATGGCCTCGGTGAACATCGAGCGCACCACACACAGGTCGTCCGCGATGCCCGCCGTGTGCGGCAGCAGCTCGCTGAACTCCGTGCCGCCGCGCCCGTGCTTCGTGAACTTGAACGGCGACCCGACGAGCGGAATGGACGACTGGTTGCCCGACATGCCCGTGAGCCGCTGCCCGCCGCGCACGGAATCGGGGAGTTGCTCGCCGTGCCGCTGATTGAGCAACGGCTTGTAGTCAAACAAGTCGAGCTGCGACGGCGCACCCGACATGAACAGGTAGATGATGCGCTTGGCCTTCGGCGCGAAGTGAGTGCTGCCGAGGACGCCGCGCTCGGCAGTCGGCGCGGCGGCGGCGTTCGCGGAAAGCATCTCGGCCAGGGCCGCGCCGCCGAGGCCGCCGGCGAACCGGTTGAGGAACTGGCGGCGGTTGAAGGGAAGCATAGTAATTAGTGATTAGTAATTAGTAGGCCCAAGGCAAGGGGGCGTCGCGGAAGAAATCGGGGCCGGGCTCGCGGAGGCGGGGGTTCGCGGCGTCTTGGCAGAACTCGTCGGAGCGCTCGGACATGGAGGTGAGGAGCCGGCCGATCTCGAGGCAGAGATTCCAGAGTTCGAGGCCTTCGTCGCGGGTGAGATAGCCGTCGTCCACGGTGCTGATGGTCCAGTGTTGCGTTTCGTTGCACTCGCTGACCGCGTCACTGAGTTTGCTGACAAAGTGCTTCTCGTAGTCCCGCTTGCCCCACGCCTCCGCAATCTGGGCCCCGATGGACCGCGCCGCCCGACGCGCCTGATCCGTCAGCGAATACATCTCCTCGCGCGGAAACTTCTTCGACAGCTCAAACACCCGCCGCTGCAACGCCCGCGCCCGCTGATACGCCACGAGCTCCCAAAACCCCCGCGCAAACGGCAGCCCGCTCGGCTTCCCCTGTTCGTTGGTGCTCGGCTTCATAAACTAATCACTAATTACTAATCACTTTCCCCGCTCACCGCTTCACCACGCACCCGTCGTGGTTGAGCAGCGCCTGCGCCAGCACGGTCGCGGCGGCGGCTTCGGGCGCGGGGATCTTGTCGTCGCGTTTCGTGTTGCCGGCTTTGAGCAGGCTCTCGGCTTCGGCGGGATTGGCCTTGAAGTGGTCCAACTGCTCGCGATGAAGCTGCTGCAAGATGGCTTGCTCGCGCGCGTCGGGTTTCCGGCTGAGGCAGCGGAGGAAGCCGGCTTCAATCATCGCGGGCACGTCGCCCTTCGCGTCGCGGTGCAGCGACTCGCCCAGCACGCGCGCGGCTTCCACGTATTGCGTGCCGTTCAGGAGGATGAGCGCCTGGAGCGGCGAGTCGGTGCGCTCGCGCTTCGCGGTGCAGACGGCGCGGCGCGGGGCATCGAATGCCAGCAACGCGGGCGGCGGGCCGGTGCGCTTCCAGTTCGTGTAGAGGCTGCGACGATACACTCCGTCGCCGCCGGTCGGGTTCGCGGGCTTGAACGACTCGCTCATCTCGTAGGGATTCACCGGCGGGCCACCGAGCGTGGGCTTGAGCAGGCCGGCTGCGGCGAGCGCGTTGTCGCGAATCATCTCAGCGGGCAGGCGCAGGCGCGGGCCGCGCGCGAGCCACTGGTTGTCCGGGTCGTCGGCCATCGTCCTCGCGTCGGCGATGCTGCGCTGGCGATACACGCCGCTCATCACGATGGTCTTCATCAACGCCTTCACGTCCCAGCCGCTCTGGATGAAGCGCAGCGCGAGCCAGTCGAGCACCTCGGGGTAAAGCGGTTTCTCGCCCTGGCTGCCGAAGTCCTCGGAAGTCTTCACGAGGCCGCGACCGAACAGGCTTTGCCAGACGCGGTTCACCGTGACGCGCGCGAGCAGCGGATGGTCCGGCGCGGTGAGCCACTGCGCGAGGCCCAGGCGGTTGCGCGGCGCGCCGGCGGGCCACGGCGACAGCGCGGCGGGCGTGACGGGCGGGGCTTCGGCGCGACGTTGGTTGTATTCGCCGCGAAAGAGAACGTAGGACTTCTTCGGCTGCGGCAGCTCGCGCATGACCATGATTTCCTTCACGCCCTCGGCGAACTGCACGAGCGCGGCGCGCGCAGTCTTGAGTGCGACGAGTTGCGCGGGAAACTCGGTGTCCACCGTAGCGAGGAAATAGTCTTCCAACGCGGCGCGCTCGCTCGCAGACAACTGCGCTTCGGCTTTTGCCAACAACGCTTTCGCACCCGCTTCGTCGTGCGTGGCGGCGGCTTCGAGCGGCGTGAGCGCGCGGCCGAACACGCGGACGTCGTCAATCGCGCCGCCCTTGAAACCCCGGTCGCGCATCCGCTCGGCGAGCGAGATGTTATCGTGGCCGCCGCCGGTGATGTTCTTGGTGAGGTTGTCCTTGATGACTTCGGTGCTCGCGGGCTGGCCGTTCACAAAGAGTTTCAGTCCGCCCGCTCGACTGCTGCCGTCCGAGGTCACGACGACGTGCGTCCAGATGTTCGTGGACACGGGTGCGGTGGCGCGGATGGAGATGGCGTTGCCGGGCCAGAAGTGGATGAGCGACCACTTGAGCCGGCCGTCCTCGATGAGCAGTTCGTAGCCGCGGCTCGCGGCGTCGGTCCACGCCTGCGAGCGGTGGAAGACAACGGCGCGGTCCTTCACGTCCGGCGTGCGCAGCCAGAGCGACACGCTGAACGGCTCGTGCCGCTGGAAGTTGCCGAGCGGGAGATTCACCGGGTCGTCGCCGGTGAACTGCACGGCTTGGCCGGAGCGTCCAGGCACGAGTTTGTTTTCACCGCCGAGCGTGGCGGAGTTCGTGCCGCCGAGGGCGTTGGTGAACTTGTTGCCGCCCGTCAGCGCATCGAAGGTGTAGTGCGCGAGTTCGCCGGGGATGGGGAAGGTGTTTGGCTCGTGCCGGCGACTTGTAGTCGCCGCTCCAGACGCGTCGTTAGCAACAGGCGGCGAATGCAAGTCGCCGGCACGGGGTTTGGCCGCGTCCGTCAGCCAAGTTGAGTAAGCAGCGCTACGGGTCTTGCGCGTGACCGCGAGTTGTTGCTCCGCATCGCGCACGGACTTCTCCAGCAAAGCCAGCTTCTCCTTCGCCGACGCGTCGAGTTGCATCATCGCGGGCGTGGGCACGGACGGCGTGAAGAACGAGTAGAGGCCGGCCTCGTCCACGTTTTGGAAGAAGGAGAACAGGCCGTAAAATTCCTTCTGCGCGATGGGGTCGTATTTGTGATCGTGACAGCGTGCGCACTCGAAGGTGAGGCCGAGGA
>JBJTAU010000464.1:0-2593 GCA_046090965.1 Limisphaerales bacterium
GTGAAGGTCCGTGGCAGCGGCGAGCCGGTTTTGTATCTCAGCCATCCCGACGGCATGTCCGCGCAAGTCCGGCGCGGCCTGCTCGACGACCTCGCGCAGCTGAACGAGATGAAGCTCCGCGAGTTCGGCGACCCGGAAATCGCCACGCGCATCGCGCAATACGAGATGGCCTACCGGATGCAGACCAGCGTGCCGGAACTCACGGACTTCTCGAAGGAACCGCAGTCCACCCTCGACCTCTACGGGCCGAACGCGAAGCAGCAGGGCACCTTCGCCTACAACTGCCTCATGGCCCGGCGGCTCATCGAGCGCGGCGTGCGCTGCGTGCAGGTCATGCACGCGGGCTGTGACCAGCACAACTCGTTGACCACCGAGCTTTACAACCAGTGCAGCGACACCGACCAGCCCAGCGCCGGCCTCGTGCTTGACCTCGCGCAGCGCGGCCTGTTGGAAGACACGCTCGTCATCTGGGGCGGCGAGTTCGGGCGCACGCCGTTCATCCAAGGCAATCTCGCCGAGCGCAAACGCTGGGGCCGCGACCATCATCCTTATGCGTTCACGATTTGGATGGCCGGTGGCGGCATCAAGCCGGGCATCACCTACGGCGAGTCCGATGACCTCGCCATGAACGTCGCCAAAGACCCCGTCCACGTCCACGACTTGCAAGCCACGCTGCTGCACCTGCTGGGCATCGACCACGAGCGGCTCACCTTCAAATTCCAAGGCCGCAACTTCCGCCTGACCGACGTGCATGGGCAGGTCGTGAAGCCGATTCTGGCGTAGCCCTTCGAGCAGCCGTTCATCGCCTGACGTTGGGCCAAGCGATCATCTGGTTGCGTTTTCTGCTCCAAGCAGAGGGCGTAAGAAGACCGCGAACGGCTGGGGAAATTCACCGCCGCCCGTCATACCAGATCGGGCAGGCCTCGCGGCGATTGAGCGAGCGGCCCAGGCTCAAAACCGCCTTCGCCATGAAGCGCAGATGCTCGCCCGGCGTGTAGAGCTTCGCCTTGCGCCCAGAGGTGACCAGCGGATGCGCCGTGAGGATGCGCATGGGCTTGAGTCCCCGCTGACGCGCCAGTCGGTTCAGCCGCTGGCTCAGGTCAATTTCCTCGGACGCGTAGAGCGCTTGATTGAAACCACCCACGGCTTTGAACGATGCGGCTTCGACGAAGATGAACGAGCCGGCCGCCCAATGGCACAGGCGGCTCACCGTCGTCCAGCCTTGCACGAAGAACAGCGTCCACCAGGGCGCGTGGTCCAGCCGCAACACACACCCGCCGGCCAGATGCCGTCCCCCACGGATGACCTCCACGACATCGGCGAACAGCTCACGGTTCACGTGCGAGTCAGCGTCCACAAAGACGAGCCAGTCGCCGGTGGCCGCCGCCGCGCCGGAGTTGCGGGCGCGGGCGATCTGGTTCACCGGCTCGAAGACGACCTTCGCGCCCGCCGCGCGCGCGATGTCCCCGGTGCCGTCCGTCGAGTTGTTGTCGCAGACCACCACCTCGCTGTCCCAGCCCTGGTCCGAGAACGCACCACGCGCTGCATGGACCGCCTGTAAGGTCGCGCCGAGGAGTTTTTCCTCGTTGAAGGCCGGGATGACGACGGAGATGCGCACGGACAGACGCTAACCGAACTATCCCCGTTGCGGCTAGTCCGCTCGCAGAACACCGGGCAACGCATCACCCCATCGCGGGTTTCGTTTTGTTGCGAACGCCGAAGCTGACCGAAAGAAGAGACGTGGGCGTGGAGCGGGGGAACTCCGGTTTAGATGAGAGTAGAAGCCGTTTACCCAACGGGTGAAAGTTGGTCGAATGCTACCGCCCGCCGGCGATCCCGGAAAGGCTCAGGCGCGCTCCATGTATTTGCCGGTCCGCGTGTCCACTTTGATCTTCTCGCCGGGCTTGATGAAGAGGGGCACTTGTATGGCCACGCCGGTCTCGAGGGTGGCGGGCTTCTGCATGTTGTTCGCGCTGTCGCCGCGAATGCCTTCGGGGGCGTCCGCCACGGTGAGGATGACGCTGGAGGGAAGCTCGACGGAGACGGCCTTGTCCTCGACAAAGATCATGGTGACGCCGCCGTTCTCGACGAGGTAGTTCTTGCAGTCGCCGACCAACTCGGGCGTGAGGGTGACAGTCTCGTAGTTCTCGGGGTTGGTGAACACGTAGTCGGTGCCGTCCTTGTAACTGAACTCCATCTTGGTGGTCATCATGGGGACGACCTCGACCTTCTCACCTGAGGCGAAACGCAGTTCGGAAGTCTTGCCGGTCTTGATGCTGCGCATGCCGACCTGGACGAACGCGCGGAGGTTGCCCGGCGTGCGGTGGGTGACTTCGGTCACGACGACGACTTCGCCACCCTGACGGATGGCCATGCCTTTGCGGATTTCAGTTACGTTTGCCATAAAAAGTGTCTGGTCTCGGACGCTACGCGCGGCGTCTGGGCCGCAGCGGAAGCGGGAAGCTAGCCAAGGGCAGAGTCATTGCAAGCTTGGATTTGGGAGCCTCAGCGGCGGCAGGAAACTCCATCGGCCGCCCCGGGGGAAGCCGAACTCAGCGCGCAGCGGACGGTGCGCTGGCGGTCTGCTCTTGGA
>JBJTAU010000465.1:0-5966 GCA_046090965.1 Limisphaerales bacterium
GCTCCTTGGCGGTCTGCTTGCCGGCGTTGTTCTCCGGCTTCTCGGCGGCCTTGGCGGTGTCCATCGCAACCTTCTGCTGCTCCTGCATGAGCTTGCCGATTTCCTTGCCGAGCTTGTCAAGCTTGGCCAAATCCTCTTTCGCCTTTTCCAGCTTGGCGATTTGCGCGGCGATCTGCTCGCCCGCCTTCTCAAGCGCGTCCTTCGCAGCCTGCTGGGCCTGTGGCGCGTTGGCTTTTTGTTCCAACGCCTGCTGGGACTTCTCCTGCTGGCGGACGGCTTCGCCGAGCGTCTTGGCGGCCTCAGGGGCGTTCGCAGCGGCGTCTTGCTGCGTCTGCTGCGTCTCGGCTTTCACGGACTCCTGCTTGGCGGCCTGCGCGGCGAGCGCCTCGGGTTTCTTCTCGGCGGCAGCGGTCTTCTCGGCCTGCGCAGCAGCCTCTTTCACCTGCTCCTGCTTGGCGGCGAGTTCCTCGACCTTCTTCTTCAGTTCCTTCAAATCGGCGAGCTTGTCCTTCGGCTTCTGCTGCTGGGCTTCGGCCTTGGCGATGAGCTGCTCAAGCGTCTTCTTAGCGTCCTCCATCTTATTGAGCGCCTGCTCCTGTTTCTCGACGGCGGGAGAATCCTTCGGCTGCGTGCGACGAGCATTCTGGTCCTGCAACTGCGCGCGGGCTTCCTGCTGCTTCTCGACGGCGGCCTTCAGTTCTTCCGCAGCCTTCGGCGCGGCCTTCTCCACGTCGGCCCGGATGCCATCGGTCTTGTCCACGACCTCAGCCTGCTTCTTCTCGGCTTCGACGAAGTCGTCCTTGTTCTTCGTGGACTGCTTGGTTTCCTCGATGGCGGCCTTTTGCTCGGGAATGGTCTTCTCCAAATCGCGCAACGCCTGCTTCATCACTTCCAGATTGTCGCGAGCGGGCAGGAGCAGCTTGGCGAGTTCCTGGAACGTGTCACGCGCGCGCTTCTCGTTGCCCGCGGCGGAGAGCAGGTTCGCGGACTTCAAGTCGCCCGTCGCAGAGTCGAGCATCGCAGCGAGGCGGGAATCCTCGGCCTTGGTGAGCGCCGTGCGCGGGCGCTCGCCAGCCGGGCCGTCCATCGAGGCAACCACCTTCGCAAGTTTGGTCAGAACAATCTTGGCCTCGTCCCCAATGGTGCTCTGCTCGGTCTCCTGCAATTGGAGCGCAACCATGTGCGCAGTCTCGCTGCGGCGGGCATCGCGGCCCTTCGTCAACGTGGCGAGCCCGACGACTTCCTTCAGGTTGTCCCCCTGCCGGCGAGCGAGCGCGTTGAAGCGCGCGGCGATTTCCTGCAAGGCCTGCTGGCGCTGATACTCGAGCAGCAGCGCGCGGAGCTGCACCGTCACGGTCTTCTGCCCGGCGAAGGCGTCGAGCGCGTTGCGGCGGCTGGCGTCCACGTCCGGCGCGGTGCGCGACTGCTGGAGGAGCGTGACGACGCGGGCGATTTCCTTCTCGCTCAACTTGTCGAGCACGCCGCGGATGGCGCGGAGCACCACCACATCGTCACCCTCGAGGCCGTTGCGTTCGTATTCGTCAATGACCGCACCGAGTTGGACGCCGACGCGGCTGGTGGTGGCTTTGATTTGCTCCTGCCGTAACTCCTGCTGGAGCAGCTTGTCGCCGCTCGCAGCAAGATCGGCACGGGCCGAGGTGGTGAGCAAGGCTGCAGCGGCAACCGCCAGCGCGAGGAAGGGTTTGCAGTTCATAGTTGAAAGGCTGTCCAGCCAGCGCTCAACGCGGCTCCGGCGGGAACGGCGACACAGTAGGCAGACGCCAGAAGGAGGCAATGGGATTCAACAAGTTGCGCATGACCACCCGGTGCGAACCGGGCCCGCGTCCTCCCCTCGCGCAACACAGAGGCAGCACACCCTGCACTTGCCGCCGGGCCAATCGCTTCCCACACTCCGGCCATGACTTCGAAGTGGAAGTTCCTCGGCCTGTCCGTCCTGCTGTGGACGGCGTTGTTCCTCACCCTCCCGCACTGGCTCGGGGCGCAGACGAACACGAACGCCGCCGCCGTCACCAACGCCCCGGCGCGGCCTGCGCCCGCCACGAACCTCCTCACCCAGCTTGCCGCCGAGCGCAGCGAACTGCTCACCTTCGGCTTGGACAGCTTCGAGCCGCTGCGCACGCCGTTCTTCGGCAACCCACTGTGGCAGTATCTCGCCTCGCTCATCTACATCGTGCTGGCGTTCTACGTGGCCAAGTTCCTCGACTGGCTCACGCGCGTCTGGCTGCGACGGTTCACCAGCCAGACCAAGTCCACCCTCGATGACAAGCTCCTCGAATTGCTCAACGGCCCCATCCAGGTCGTCGCCTTCGTCGTGTTCCTGCACATCGGCCTGAGCATCTTCCGCTGGCCGCCCGCAGCGGAGCTGTGGCTCCACAAAATCTTCATCCTGATCCTGGCCGTCTCGCTGACTTACATGGCGCTGAAGGTCACCGATGTGCTCTTGGACATCTGGCGGGAGCGCAGTGCCGACGGCGAAAAGCACGCCGATGACCAGCTCTTTGACGTCATCCGCAAGGGCATCAAGGTGTTCCTCCTTGTCATCGCCGCGCTGGTCACCATGCAGAACCTCGGCGTGAACGTCACCGCCGCCATCGCCTCCCTCTCCATCGGTGGTCTGGCCATCGGCCTCGCGGCGCAGGACACGCTCGCCAATCTCTTCGGTGCTGTCGCGATTTTCGCAGACCGGCCCTTCAACGTTGGCGACCGCATCCAAGTCGACAAAGTGGATGGCACGGTGGAGGGCATCGGCCTGCGCAGCACCCGGGTCCGCAATCTCGACGGCCACCTCGTCACCATCCCCAACAAAACGATGGGAAGCGCGACCATCACGAACGTCACCGCCCGCCCGAACATCAAGACCGAGATGAACCTCAGTCTCACCTACGACACGTCGCCGGAGCAGGTGAAGCGCGCGTCCGCCCTGCTGGAGGAAATCTACCGCGCCCATACGATGACCGAGGATGTGTGGGTCGGGTTCAACCGCTTCGACACGTCGGCGCTGAACCTCTATGTGATCCACTGGTGGAAGGGCACGGACTTCAAAACCTACATCGCCGGCATGCAGGAGCTGAACCTGGAGATCAAGCGCCGCTTCGCAGCGGCAGGCCTCGAATTCGCCTACCCAACGCAGACGGTGCATGTGCGGACCAAGTAGCGCCAGTCGCCCTGGCCTCCTGCTCTGATCGCTACCGCTTCTTCGGCAGATTCACTTTCGTCTTCTGCTCGGCGAGCATGAGCAGTTGGCCGGGCGTGAAGATGCGCCGCCAATTCAGGAAGTCCGGCGCGGCTTGGTCTTCGCGCGGGGCTTGCGCCAGCGTGAGCGACGTGAGCTTCGGCTCGAACAGCGCGGCGAACGTGGCGACTTCCGTCATCTCCGGGCTGGCGTGGAAGTGCAGCGGTAAGTCAGCCAGTCCCGGCAAGCCGCGCGCGGCCGCGGATGCGCGCTGCACGTCCCACACCTGCGAGCTGGCGAGCGTCTCACCCAGCAGCATGAAGCGCCGGCGCACCTGCGTCTGGTAGCGCTTGTCACCGCCCAGCGCCGTCGGGCCCACGCCGCGCGGGGCGAAGGTGATGTAGGCCGCGCCGTGCTCGTGGATGTAGCGCATCCAGCCGGCGAACTGCTTCTGCAACTCCGGGGCGACGGGCGTCTGCGGGTCAATGCCCGCCCGCGCGAACTCCTCACCGAACGCGCCCGCGAAGCCCACCTTGGCGAGCTGCAACTGCTGCTTCCAGTTCGCGTCGTCCACCGTCTCGAGATGCAAGGCTTTCGGCGCGGCAGTCGTCGGCTGGGCGAGGTAGAAGCGCAGGCGGACGCCGCTCTCACTGTCGAACTCATGGACAGTGAGGCGCACGCCGCCGGACTCGGCGGCAGCGACTTGCCGGACGTTGGTGGGCAGCGCAGCGTTCGCAGCGGGCCAGCCGCTGAAGGTTTTCAACTGGAGTTCCGTGAGCGCCTTCTTCGGCTCGAAGCTCGCCGAGTCCACCGCGAGCTGGGTGAAGTGCTCGTAGCACTTCGTCGTGATTTCATCGGCGGGCGCTTTTTCTAACACCTTCAACTGCTGCGCGGTGAAGAGCTTCTCGGCGTAGTTGGGCACGGGCGCTTCGTCCTTCTTCAGCCACTTGTTGAACCAGCGCATCACGGGCACCTGCAGCTCCTGCGTGTCTTTGTGCGGGCCTTCGGTGAGAATGAGGCCGAGCTGGTCAGGCTTGTGGTGGAGGTCGTAGATGCCGCGCACGCGCTCGTGCAAGCGGACGACGCCGTCGAGCGGGAAGATCGTATCCTTGTCCGTGTTGCAGATGAGGAGCGGGCGCGGCGCGACGAGCGCGGCGACCTGCGGGTAATCCCAGCGGTAGGTGTTCACCATGAACATGCAGTCGCAGTGGCCTTCCACGCAGCCGTCCACGACATGGCTTTGGAGGTCCACAATGCCTGCGGTCGGGCACGCGGCCTTGATGCGTTCGTCGAGCGCGGCGATCCACCACGAGTAAGCGCCGCCGCCACTGCGGCCCGTGACGCCGATGCGTTCGCCGTCCACGTCCTTCCGCGATTGGAGGTAGTCGAGGGCGCGGATGCAGTTCCACGCCTCGGCGGCGGCGGCGGAGTAACCGCGCGAGTTCCACCACCACATGTCCTTGTTGTGCGTGCCGTGGTGGATGCCCTCCAGCTCGCCGAGCTGCACCGTGTCAATGAGCATGGCCACGTAGCCGTTGCGCGCAAACCACGCACCCCAGTGCTGGTAGCCGACCTTGTTGCCGTAGCTCACGCCGTTGGTCTTCACCACCGCGTGGCCGCAGACGTAGAGGATGGCGGGCGCGGGCGCAGCCAGTCGCTTGGGCACGTAAATGTTCGCCGTGACGTAGAGGCCGGGACGCGACTGGTAATGCAGCTTCTCGACCGTGAAGTCCGGGTGGTCGAGCGTGCCGGTGACGGTCGCCTTCAAGTCTGTCTTCGGCGGCAGCGGGTCGAGGCCGAGCATCTCGAAGAGCTGCTGGCGGGCGGGGCCTTTGGCCTTGTTCCAATCCTCGAGCGTGCGGACCTCCGTGAGTGAGCGCTCGCCCAACGCACGCGTCTCGCCCCGGAAATACTCGGCGAACATCCGGTCGCCGGGGGTGGGGCTGGCGGGGAGCTTGCCGTAGGGATTGCGATAGGCGGCGGCGCGAACGCTGTGGGCGAGGATGACGCAGGCGGCGACGCCCAGGACGACTCGGAAGTTCATGGGGCGGTTGGACGCAGTTTCGACGCAGTGCAGTCAGCTCCGTTGCAAGAACCCGCCAGCGCTGAACGAGGCCGAAAGAGCCGTGGCCGGCCCGCTTTTGAGATTGCTTGCGCTTCGCGGTTGCGCCTAGCCTTCGAGCGCTGGCCACCAACCAACAACCATGTATTTCGGCGCTGACTACTACCCGGAGCACTGGGTCTTTCCCTTCGACGGGACAGCGGAAGAGCCCGAATCACGTTGGGAGCAGGACGCGCAACTGATGGCGCACGCGGGCATGAACGTCGTCCGCATGGGCGAGTTCTGCTGGGGCTTGTGCGAGCGCGAGGAGGGCAAATACGACTTCGCCTGGCTGCGCCGCGCGATGGACGCCTTCACGCAGCATGGCGTCAAGGTGGTGCTGGCCACACCCACCGCCGCCCCGCCGGTTTGGCTCCTGCAGACGCACCCGGAAATTCTTCCGCTGGACGAGCACGGGCAGCCGCGCCGCGAAGGCACGCGCCGCGCCTACTGCATGAACAGCGACGTGTATTGGGAGTATTCCAAGAAAGTCGTCCGCGCGATGGCCGAGGCTTTGGGCGATCATCCCGACCTCGTCGCCTGGCAGATCGACAACGGCGTCGGCCGACACAACACGGAATACGCCTTCAATCCGGAGACCAAACGCGAATGGCACGCGTGGCTGAAGGCCAAATACGACACGGTGGACCTGCTCAACGAGCGCATGGGCCT
>JBJTAU010000466.1:0-7507 GCA_046090965.1 Limisphaerales bacterium
CATAATAACCCGCCGTTGAACAGCCCGCGTTGGACGCACAGCAAACCATCATGCAAACCAAAGGCACACAAATGAAGGGCTTCACGCTCGTGGAAATCATGATCGTGGTCGCCATCATCGGCCTGCTCGCCGCCATCGCCAGCCCGAACTTTGTGAAGGCACGCGCCACGGCGCAGAAGAATTCGTGCGTCGCCAACCTCAAGCAGATTGATGCTGCAGTGCAGCAGTGGGTGCTCGAAAACAAGAAGGCTGCCACGGACACCGACGCGCTGACCGACACCACCGTGCTGGCCTACTTGAAGGGATCTCGTCTGCCCGCTTGCCCCGGCGGTGGGACCTACAGCGCGGCAGCCACCGTTTCCGCCTCCCCCACTTGTAGCCTGTCCGCCAGCGGCCACACGCTCTGAACAGGATCCCGCCCCACGACAACCCCGCCGCAAACTGTGGCGGGGTTTTCTCTTTCAGGAACACCAACCGGCGCGAAGTTCGACCGGCGGTCGCCCCTGCTCACGCAGGGTGCGCAAGCTCAGAGCATCGTGGCGCTTGGCGAGCCGCACACCCTGTTCATCGATCATCAGCGGACAGTGGAAGAAATCCGGAGCGGTGTAACCAAGCGCTTCGTAGAGCAGAAGCTGGCGCGCCGTGCTGGACAACAGATCCGCCCCACGCACGACTTCGGTGATGCCCATCACCGCGTCGTCCACGGCGCACGCCAGATGATAGGCGGGCAAGTCGTCATTGCGCCAGACGACGAAATCTCCGAAGTCCTTTCCTGCGACGAAAATCTGCGGACCGAAATGTCCATCGGTGAAAGTGACCGATCGGCCCTCCGGCACGCGGAAGCGCCAGGAAGGTTTCGGGTTTGGGGTTTGGCGTTTCTGGTTGTCATCGGCGGACGCCACCAACTCCGAACTCGAAACACCAAACTCGAAATTTGCCTTTGACCGGCATGTGCCCGGATACACCGGCTCATCCTCGCCCTGGTGCGGTGCGTTGAGCGCGCGCAACACATCCTGCCGCGAGCACGTGCAGGGGAAGAGCCAGCCACCGGCCCGCAGCTTTTCGAAGGCAGCGCGATACAGCGGCATCCGTTCGCTCTGCGAGTAAGGCGCGTGCGGCCCGCCCACGTCCGAACCTTCCTGCCAGTTGAAGCCGAACCAGCGCAGATCCTCGAACATTGCGGTGACGAACTCTGGCTTGCAGCGCTGACGATCGAGGTCGTCGTTGCGGAGTAACAGCGTGCCGCCAGCTTCGTTAGCGCGTTGCTGCGCAGTCCAAAAAGTCCGCGCGTGGCCGAGGTGCAGATAGCCCGTGGGCGAGGGCGCGAGGCGGCCACGATACGGTCGCGCGGTGCTCATGACACTCCCGAAGAATCAGCGGCCAACGCCTCGGCCATGCCGGGGAGGCGGAAGGAGAGGAGTCGCTGCACTTTCGCGCAGTTCATGGAGCTGTCTCGGGGACGCGGCGGGCCTTGGTAGTTCTTCACCGTGTCCGGCAGCACTCGTCCCGGCAGCGCGGGCCAATGTGGCAGGAGCAGGTTGGCGATTTCCCAGCGCGACAGCCGGTCCGCGCCACAGAGGTGGAGTAGGCCGGTCGCCCGCTGTGACAGCAGTTCCCACGTCGCTCGCGCGGTGATGAGCGCGGAAGTCGGGCAGCGGAACTCATCGGTGAACAGGGAGAAGTTTTTCCCCGCTGCGAGGTCGTTGCGGAGCATCTCGTTGAAGGCGCGGTTGCCGGTCGGGAATTTGCCGAAGTTCAAGGAGAGGCGCAGGACGGTGTGGCGCGGGTTTCCCAGCACAAGCCGCTCGGCCGCGACCTTCGTCTCCGCGTAAACGCTCAAGGGGTTCGGCGCGTCAGCCTCGGTGTAGCCGCCGCGCGCACCGTCGAAGACCAAGTCCGAAGAAAAGAAGATCAGCGGGCGATCGGCAGCAAGGCCGGCAAGTTGGCGCGTCGCCTCCACGTTCACGCGCCGCGCGGCTTCAGGCTCGCGCTGACACGCAGGCGGATGCGCCATGGCCGCACAGTGGATCACAGCGTCAGGTCTATCGGCACTGAACCGCGCGCGGACCGCCGCCGCATCGGTGAGATCGAGTTCGCCGCGCTGCAAGCCGATGACCTTCACGCCAGGCGCGAACTGCGTAGCCGTCTTGAGCAAGTAACTGCCGAGCAACCCGCCGGCTCCGGTAATCCAAACGCGGTGCGGATTCATTTGAGTTTCAGCGCGAAGTGGTGGCAGGTGATGTCCATCCGCCGCGCGAGGTAGAAGCGGTGCGCCCCGAATCGCTGCACGCCGCTGTCCAGGTGGAACTGGTCGCAGCCTTCCGCACGGGCGTAGGCGATGAGCCAATCCATCAGCGCCTCGCCGTGGCCTTGCGAGCGGCAGGCCTCATCGGTCACGAGGTCGTCCACGTAAAGGAACCGGCCCCACGCGAGATTCTCCAGCACGCGAAAACCGGCGACAGCCGCCACGACTCCGTGCGCTCGCAGCGCGACGAGTTGGAAGCCCTGGGCTTGTTGACGGCGCATGCGGGCAACGAACTCGGCTTGCGTCAGATGCGGACGCAGTTGCGCGATGACGGGAAAGCAGGCGGCGAGATCCGCGTCGGTGCTGGCCAGAGCGATGTCGCTCATGGGCGAAGTCAGTCAGAGAAGCGGCGCGTGAGGCCGCCGTAAGCGTCAATGCGCCGATCGCGCAGGAAAGGCCAGTGGGTGCGCGTCACGTCCACCTTCGCGAGGTCAATGGGGACGAGGAGGTTTTCTTCGCGGTCCACGCTGGCCTTGGCGAGGATTTGCCCGCTGGTGCCCGCGACGAAGCTTTGCCCCCAGAACTGAATGCCGTCACCGCCGATGGGTGTCTCCAGGCCGATTCGGTTCGCGACCGCAACGAAGCATCCGTTGGCAACCGCGTGGCTGCGCTGGATGGTTTCCCACGCGCCGTGCTGGTTGACGCCGTATTCTTTTTTCTCGCCCGGATGCCAGCCGATCGCGGTCGGGTAGAAAAGGACTTCCGCGCCTTGCATCGCGGTGAGGCGCGCGCCTTCGGGATACCATTGGTCCCAACAAATCAGCACGCCGATCTTCGCGTAGCGGGTGCGCCAGGCCTTGAAGCCAAGGTCGCCGGGCGTGAAGTAAAATTTCTCGTAGTAGAGTGGGTCGTCCGGAATGTGCATCTTCCGATAGATGCCCAGCATGGAGCCGTCGGCATCAATGATCGCCGCCGTGTTGTGGTAGAGGCCGGAGGCGCGTTTCTCGAAGAGCGAGGCCACGATGACGACCTTGTGCTTCTTCGCGAGTTTGCAGAAAGCGTCCGTGCTCGGGCCGGGGATGGACTCGGCCAGTTGGAAATTCGCGTGGTCCTCGTTCTGGCAAAAATACTGGGAGCGGAAGAGTTCCTGCGTGCTGATGATCTGCGCGCCCGCCTTCGCGCAGCGCTCCACCTGCGCGAGGGTTTTCTTGAAATTCTCCGCCGGGTTCGCGGAGCAACTGGTCTGGATGAGCCCGAGTGTGACGGTTGAGTCGGAGCGCTTCATGCGAGCCGATTACACGGTCCGGGCCACGCGCTCAATGCGCTGCGTCGTGCCCTTGGCGTTTTGGATCTGCTTGTAATCCACCTGCCCAAAGAGCTGGCGAATGAAACGGCCCATCGTCTCATTCGTGGGGCCGTAGCCGGCGTGGTAGATGTAGTGCTCGAGGTCATGCAGCAACTCGTCCGCGTTCGGATAGCGGCGGTTCAAGTCGCGCTCCAGACACTTGTGCAGCACCTTGTTCAACTGCTCATCGATGCGTGGATCGAGCGTGCGGAAGTCGGGGATCGCCATGTTCTGCACACGGTCGCGCGACTCGGTCATGCTCGCGCCCTTGAAGATGTTGTGGCCGAGGAGCAACTGCGCCAGCACGATGCCCACCGAGAAAATGTCCGAGCGCTTGTCGGTGATCTGGAAGTTCGACTGCTCCGGGCTCATGTAGTCCACCTTGCCCGCGACCACTTCGCCTTCCTGGTCTTGGAGCAGCCCGCGTGCCTTCGCGATGCCGAAGTCGGTGATCTTCACATCGCCCTCGAACGCGATCATCACGTTCTTCAGGTTCACGTCGCGGTGCACGATGCCCAGCGGCTTGCCGTCCTTGTCGGTCTTGGCATGGGCGTAGGCAAGGCCGCGCGCGATGCGACTAGCGATGAAGACCGAGAGTTCCTTCGGCAACTGCCGGTTCTGTTCCTGGCACTTCTGGAGGAACTGCTCGACGTTCGCACCACGGATCATCTCCATCGCGATGAAAAACATCCCATCCGTCTCGCCCAGGTGGTAGGTCTGGACGATGTTGGTGTGGATGAGGTCCGCGACGAGCTTGGCCTCGCCGATGAAGTTCTCGATGAAGAGCTTCTGGTTGGCGTAGCTCTGGCGGATCACCTTGATCGCCACACGCTTGATAAACCCGCTCGCACCGTGCTGCTCCGCCTCGTAAACCACGCCCATGCCGCCCTCAAAGATCTTGCTCACGATCTTGTAGCGAACCGGGCATTGAATGCTGAACAGGCCGAGCACGTGGAAACGACACTGAAAATCGGGCCTTGCGTCAAGCTTCGACCCGCCGGACGCGACGCATTTCGTCTACAGAAAATCCGCCAGCCCAAAGTCAACGCGCAACCGCCGGCCGGTCAGCCTCCAGCCGGATCATTCCAACGACACCTTGCTGGCAAGCTTCAACAGTTCCAGGCCGATCTTGTCCACGTCGAACTTCCCAGCCATCGCGTCGCCATGGTTCGAGAGAACAACCACCCCAATCCGCGGCGCCCGGCTGAAGGCGACGAAGCTCGCGTAACCGCCCGTTCCGCCATTGTGCCAATAGATTTCCAGCCCCGTCTGGAAATCCTGCTGGCGTTGCCAACCCAGCGGCAGGTCGCCGGCGTCGCCGACCCGGTGGAGCTTCCGAGCCAGCGTCAACGAACGCCCCGCCGGCGTGTCTGCGTCGGTCAGGTTGGCCTCCAGGAAAGCGAGCAGGTCGGTGGCATTGGATCGGAAAGCCCCGGCGGGCGCAAAGATGTCGAAATCCCAGCCCGGCACAACCTCCCCCTTCGGCGAATGGCCGGGCGTGAGCCGCGCGCGCTGCTCGTCAGCGAGGCGGATGGCCGTGTTCGTCATGCCCAACGGCCCGAACAAGTCACCCCGCACCATGTCCTCGTAGGGCTGCGCCGCCTTGAGCGACAGCACATGACCGAGCAGTGCGAAGCCGACGTTCGAGTAGTCCACGAGTCGGCCGGGGGGATTGTTCAACTTCGCGCCGGCGAGGAACTGGTGCAGTTCCTCCGTCCGATATTTCACATAGGGATTGGCGAGGTTTGCGGCGGAAGTGTCCAAATTGCCCGGCAACCGCGGGAGCCCCGCCGTATGCGTGGCCAGATGCAGGAGCGTGACTGGTTCCAACCCTTTCGCGAGCGCAACCTGGCCGGGCAGCGACGCGCGTAAGGTATCCGCCAACTTCGCCTTCCCATCGACTTCCAACCGCGCGAGCGCCACGGCAGTGAAAACCTTCGTGACCGAGCCGATCTCGAACATCGTCCGCGCATCCGGCGGAATTGCGTTCGTTGCGCTCACGCTCCCGAAGCCCAGCACCGCTCGCTTGCCGCGCTGCGTCAGTCCGATTACCAGCGCCGCATCCTTCTGCCCCACCACGTAGCCCTCGCCCATCTTCGTCGCACGCCGCCCGAGATCATGGGTGTCGGCAAGCCCAGCATACTTCCGCTTCTCCATGATGAGGTAAGCGGTCAACCCGCCGAAGAGCAGCAGCAGGAAACCCAGCGCGCCGCCGACGACTTTCATGGCCATCCAGAGGTCAGTGCGGGACTTGTCCGCTTGCATCAGCCGGGATGCAAACCTGAGCGCAGCGGTGGCTCAAGGGAATTGTGCGGCGCGCGAAATTCGGAAGCGAACTTCCGCGCGCCAACTCAGGCCAGCAACTTGTGAATCAATTCTCCATGCACATCCGTGAGCCGGTAGTCGCGGCCCTGGAAACGGAAGGTGAGCTTCAGATGATCGAGGCCGAGCAGATGCAGAATCGTCGCGTGCAAGTCGTGGACGTGGCAGCGGTCCTGCGCGGGGCCGAAGCCCAGTTCGTCTGTCTCGCCGATGGTTTGGCCGCCTTTGATGCCGCCGCCGGCAAACCACATCGAGAACGCATCAATGTGGTGGTTCCGCCCGGTCTTGTCGCGGTTCTCGCCCATCGGCGTGCGGCCAAATTCACCACCCCAGATAACCAACGTGTCCTCGAGCAGGCCGCGCGCTTTCAAGTCCTTCACCAGCGCCGCGCAGGCCTGGTCCACGTCCTTCACGACCTTCGGGAAATCATCTTCGAGCGTCTCGCCGGGGCCGCCGTGGCTGTCCCAGTTCGTGTGATAGAGCTGCACGAAGCGTGTGCCGCGCTCGATGAGCCGCCGCGCCAGCAGGCAGTTTCGCGCGAACGACGGCCGCGCCGGGTCCACGCCGTAAAGGTCGAGCGTCGCCTTGCTCTCGCCGGAAATATCAATCAGCTCGGGCGCGCTCGATTGCATCCGATACGCCATCTCGTAGGCGGAAATGCGCGTGTTGATCTCGTCATCGCCGGTCGCAACGAGGCGCTGGAGGTTTAAGTCGCGCACTGCGTCGAGCGTGCGGCGCTGACGGTCAGAGGAAATGCCGGACGGACTCGTGAGGTTGAGAATCGGTTCGCCCTGCCCGCGCAACGGCACGCCTTGAAACGTCGTCGGCAGGAAGCCGCTGCCCCAGTTCACCGCGCCACCGCGCGGCCCGCGCGGCCCGCTCTGCAACACGACGAAGCCCGGCAAATCATTCGCCTCGCTGCCGATGCCGTAGGTCGCCCACGCGCCGAGGCTGGGCCGGCCGAACTGCCCCGAGCCGGTGTTCATGAAGAGCTTCGCCGGCGCGTGGTTGAAGAGATTCGTCGCGCAGGTCGTGACCACCGCGATGTCGTCCGCGACGCCACTGGTGTAAGGCAGCATGTCGCTGACCCACGTGCCCCCCTGCCCGCGCCGCTCGAAGTGCTTGCGGGTGCCGAGACATTTCACGCCGTGGCTGCTGCCCATGAACGCGAAGCGCTTGCCCTCGATGTAGCTCTGCGGAATCGGCTGGCCGTTCAACTCGACGAGCTTGGGCTTGTAATCAAACAGCTCCAACTGGCTCGGCCCGCCCGCCATGAACAGGTAGATGACGCGCTTGGCCTTCGGCTCGCCGTGACCGCCCTTCGGCGCGAACGGATTCACCAACGTCGGCACGACGGCCTGCGCCTTGTCCGCCATGAGCGACGCCAGTGCGACGGAGCCGAGGCCCATGCCACATTGGCTGAAAAACTGGCGGCGCGTCGTCGCCTGCAATGAATTCTGTCCGAGCATCTGGTTCATGTTACTCGCGTGTAATCGTCTCATCCAAATTCAACAGCACCCTCGCCACCGTTGTCCACGCGGCGAAGTGCTTCGGCTCCATGCCGGCGGGGGCTTTCACGGCTTTCGATTCGGCTT
>JBJTAU010000467.1:0-5652 GCA_046090965.1 Limisphaerales bacterium
GTGTTTGACCCGCTCGTGAAGCCGGGCGATGCCACTTTGGTTGAAACCGGAGCGATGCTGTGCGTGAAGCTGGAGGAAGCCCTGGCCCAGGCCGACTTCGTCACCACACACTCCCCGCTCACGCCGGAGACCAAGCGGATGTTCAACGAGCGGACCTTCGCCGCGATGAAGCGCGGCGCGTTCTTCGTGAACACCTCGCGTGGCGGCGTGGTGGACGAGGCTGCGCTGCTCGCGGCGTTGCAAAGCGGGCACCTCGGCGGGGCTGCGCTGGACGTGCGCGAAATCGAACCCCCGCCCTGTAGCGGCGCTCTGCGAGCGCCGGGTGCGGGTGACGACCCGGAACGGCGGTCACAGACCGCCGCTACAGCCTTTGAAACGATGGACAACGTCATCCTGCTACCGCACGTCGGCTCGTTCACGCACGAGGCGCAGACGCGGACTTTCGAGGCAGTGGCGGCGGACTTGGAACGCGTGCTGCGCGGGGAGGCAGCGGTCAATGCGGTGAACCGGCCGCTTACTTCTCGCTGAAGAGCGCCTCCGCGAACTGCTTCGGGTCGAAGGGCTGCAAGTCGTCCGGCTGTTCGCCCACGCCGATGAACTTGATGGGCAGGCCCAGCTCCTTCTGGATCGCCACGACCATCCCGCCCTTGCTGGTGCCGTCGAGCTTGGTGATGACGAGGCCGGTGAGCGTGACGGCCTTGTGAAACTCGCGCGCCTGCTGGAGGGCGTTCATGCCGGTGGTGGCGTCGAGCACGAGCAGGACTTCGTGCGGCGCGTCGGGGAGCTGCTTGCCCATCACACGATGCACCTTCTGCAATTCCTTCATCAAGTTGCTCTTGGTGTGCAGGCGGCCGGCGGTGTCCACGAGCAGATAACTTGCGCCGCGCGACTTTGCGGCGGTGATGGCGTCGTGCGCCACGGCGGCGGGGTCGGCATTGTAAGCGCCGGCGATGACCTCGACCTTGAGCCGCGTGCCCCAGAGCTTGAGTTGCTCGATGGCCGCCGCGCGAAAGGTGTCGCACGCCGCAAGCACGACGGGGCGGCCCTGCGACTGGAGCAGATGCGCGAGCTTCGCCGAGGTGGTGGTCTTGCCCGTGCCGTTGACGCCGACGATGGAGACAACGGTCAGGCCGTCGCGCTGCTGACGGAGCGCGGCGTTGGTCGAAGACAGGCTGCGTTCAACTTCCGCCGTCGCGATGGCGAAGACGTCCAAGCCCGCGCTGCCTTGCGACTCGTAGGCTTTTTTGACTGCGGCAAGAATCTGCTGGGTCATCGCCATGCCGAGGTCGGCGGCGAGGAGCGCGTGCTCAAGCTGCTCGACGGTCTGGCTGGTAAGCTTGGGCGAGCCGGTGACGATGCGCTTGAGCTCGTGGCCGAGCTTGGCGGCGGTCTTGTGAAGGCCGGCTTTGATTTTGGAGAACAGTCCCATGCGGAAAGTGAGGCGTGGTGCGTGAGGGAAGCGCGGGCGCGGCGGCTGACGCGGACAGTTACGCAGCCACGAGCGATTTCTCCCGGACGGCCCGGGCGCGTTCTTCGAGCTGCCGGACATGGATCATCGGCAGTTTGATGCCGCCCATGAGCGGCTTGCCCTTGTTCATGCCGTGGCAATCGGACCCGCCGGTGATGGCGAGTCCGTAATGCTCGGCCATCAGCAAATAGTGCTGGCTGGCGGCGGTGGAGTGGCGCGTGTGGAAACACTCGATGCCGTCAATGCCCGCTTCGACCAGTGGCGCAATGATGTCGTCGCTCTTGTTCAGCGCGGGATGCGCGATGACCGCGACGCCGCCGGCGTGGTGGATCAACGCGATGGCGTCGTAAGCAGAGATTTTGAACTTCGGCACCCACGCCGGACGATGCTTCTTGAGGAAACGCTCGAACGCCTCGTCCATCGAATTGCACAGCCCGGCCTGCACCAGCGCGCGGGCGACGTGCGGCCGGCCCGGCGACTCGCACTTGGCAATGGCGAAGACGGCTTCCGCTTGCAGGGGAATTCCCTGCGCCTGCAAGCGCGCCGCCATCTCGTGGATGCGCTGCTGCCGCGCGTGCTGGAACTTGACCAGGCTCGAAAGGAAGTGCGTATCCGTCGGGTCCAGGAAGTAGCCAAGAATGTGGACCTCCACGCCATCCACTTCTCCCGTCAGCTCCGTTGCCTGCACGAACTCGATGCCCAACCGCGCGCACTCGGCGGCCATGCGCGCGCAGCCGGCGACAGTGTCGTGATCGGTCAACGCCACGCAGGCGAGCTGATGCCGATGCGCCGCCTGCGCCATCTCTTCGGGGGAGAACGTCCCGTCCGAAAAGGTGGTGTGCATGTGCAGGTCGGCGAACATGGCGGATCAGGACTTCGGCAGTTCGGCGGGACCGCGGGCGGGGCGCATGAGTTCACCGCGCACCTTGTCGAGGATGCCGTTGACGAACTTGCCACTCTCGTCCGTGGAGAATTTCTTGGCGATGTCCACCGCCTCATTGATACTGACCACCGGCGGGATGTCGTCGCGGTGGAGCATTTCGTAGATGGCGAGCCGGAGAATGTTCCGGTCCACCGTGGCCATGCGGCCGATGTCCCAGTTTTTGGCAAACTTTTGAATGACTGCATCCACCTCGGTGCGATGTTCCAACGTGCCCTTGATAAGCGGATCGGCGAAGAATCGGAGGGTGGCCTCGGCGGTGGTGGGCGGCGGCAACTCCACCTGCTCGCCCCACGTGGCCTTGCCATCGGAGGCCTGCGCGAGCGCGGCGCGGCGCTGCGAATCCCAGAACTGGTCCAGCGCCCCGTCCAGTTGGTCCGGGGCGTTCATGTCGCACTGAAAGAGAAACTGGACGGCACGTTCCCGCGCCTCGCGTCGCATTCCCATGGCGCGAGGATAGACCGACCCTGCCGGGGCGGAAGACATTTTTCCGGCGGCAACCCGCAAAGGAGGTCACGGGCGCGAAGGGTGGACCCGCTAAGCATCGGCCGCAGACACTCCCCGGATCCGCGTCGTCAAACCATCTCCGGCACGTGGAAGTTCTCTGAAGGCTTGAAGCGGGGCTTGCCGTCTGCGCCTTCGATATACTCGAAGACCTTGCCCTCGAAGTTGCGCAGGACGACGCGGTCGGCGTTGCGGCTCAGAACGTAGTCGGGGTTCACCGGCACTTTGCCGCCGCCGCCGGGGGCATCAATCACATACTGCGGCACGGCGTAGCCCGTCGTGTGGCCGCGCAGGGACTTCATCACGTCGAGGCCGCGCCGCACGCTGGAACGCAGGTGCGCGCTGCCGGCGATGAGGTCGCACTGATAGACGTAGGAGGGGCGCACGCGGCAGATCAAGAGCTTCTGCACGAGCGCCTTCATCACGACGGGGTCGTCGTTGACGTGCCGCAGCAGAACGGACTGGTTGCCGAGCGGGACGCCGGCGTCGGCGAGGCGGCCGAGGGCATCGCGAACCTCGGTGGTCAACTCGCGCGGATGGTTCGTGTGGACGCTGATGAAGAGCGGGTGAAACTGCCGGAGCATCGCGCACAATTCGGGCGTGATGCGCTGCGGGAGGACGAGCGGGATGCGCGTGCCGATGCGGAGGAACTCGATGTGTTTGAGCGCACGCAGACGGCTGAGGAGGTATTCCAGCTTTTCGTCGCTGAAGAGCAGCGGGTCGCCGCCGGAGAGGAGCACGTCGCGGATTTCCGTGTGCCGGGCGAGGTAATCAATCTGGCGGTCGAACTCGGGGTGAAAGTCGTAGCCGCTGGCGTTGCTGACGAGGCGCGAGCGCGTGCAGTAGCGGCAGTAGGCCGCGCAACGGTCCGTGCCGAGGAACAGCACGCGGTCAGGATAGCGATGCACGAGGCCGGGCACCGGCGAATGAGAGTCCTCGCCACAGGGATCGCTCATTTCCCACGGCGCGGTGTTGGTTTCCTCCAATCGCGGAATCATCTGCCAGCGGATGGGACAGTTCTCGTCGTGCGGGTCGATGAGGTTGAAGAAATGCGGCGTGATGGCCATCGCCAGCTTGGAGCGCGAGAGGATGGCCCCCGCGCGCTCCTTGCGCGTGAGCGTGGGGAGGAACTGCTCCAGTTGCTCGATGGTGGTGATGCGGTGCTTGAGCTGCCATTTCCAGTCGCTCCAATCCGCATCCGGCACACCCGCCCACGGGCCGCGTCCGGCGGGTTTGAATTCCTTGAGTGCTTGCAGCCGTTCTGCGTTCGCGTCTGCCGCGCCGCCCGCTGCCGCCGGTTCCGGTGACATGATGGGCGGACTATAAAAGCGATGTCCCGCGAGTCAAGTGGCCCAACCCACTTCCTTGACGCGCGTGACTTTGCCTGGCCCGGCGCAACAATACCTCTCGCCCTCTCCGGGTTCCCTGCTAGAGTCACCCGGTCGCTTCGACGCAGCATGACACCCAAACTGTTTTCTAAACTCGGCCTGTCCCCGGAAATCCTCAAGGCCATCGACAAGCTCGGCTTCGAGCAGGCCTCGCCCATCCAGGCGGCGGCCATCCCGGTCCTGCTCACCGGCAAGGACATCGTCGGCCAGTCCCAGACCGGCTCGGGCAAGACCGCCGCGTTCGCCATTCCCGCCATCGAGCAGACCGACCCCGCCAAGCGCGCCGTCCAAGTCCTCATCCTTTGCCCCACGCGCGAACTGGCCGTGCAGGTTTGTGAGGAAGTCCACAAGCTCGCGTTCTTCAAGCGCGGCATCAGCGCCCTGCCCATCTACGGCGGCCAATCCTACGACCGCCAGCTCTACGGCCTGCGCCAGGGCGCGCAAATCGTCATCGGCACGCCGGGTCGCGTGATGGACCACATGGAGCGCGGCACGCTGCGGCTCGACCAGGTCCGCACCGTCATCCTCGACGAGGCCGACGTGATGCTGAACATGGGCTTCCGCGAGGACATCGAGTTCATCCTCCGCGCCACGCCGCCCACGCGGCAGACGGTGTTTTTCTCCGCGACCATGCCGCGCCCGATCCGCGAACTGATCGAGACGCATGCGAAAGAGCCCCAGAGCGTCCGCATCGAGCAGCAGGCCATGACCGTGCCGAGCATCGAGCAGGTTTACTTCGAGGTGGATCGCCGTTGGAAGGTCGAGGCCCTCACCCGGCTCATTGATGTCAACGACCTCAAGCTCGGCATCGTCTTCTGCAACACCAAGCGCATGGTGGATGAACTCGTCGAGCACCTGAACACGCAGGGGTATTCCGCCGAAGGCCTGCACGGGGACATGAACCAGAACCAGCGCGACCGCGTGATGAACAAGTTCCGCAAGTCGGGGCTCAAGTTCCTCGTCGCCACCGATGTTGCCGCGCGCGGCATTGACGTGGACGACATCGAGGTCGTGGTGAACTACGACCTGCCCTACGACCCCGAGGATTACGTGCACCGCATCGGCCGCACGGGCCGCGCAGGCCGCAGCGGCATGGCTTTCACCTTCGTTTCCGGCCGGGACTTTTACGCGCTGCGGAACATCGAGCGTTTCACCCGCTCGCGCCTCCAACGCGGTTTCATCCCCAGCCGCGACGAAGTGGACGAAGCCCGAGCTAACGTCCTGCTCAACAAAGTCCGCGCCGTTATGGAGGGCGGGGAGTTCGATCGTCAGGAACACGCCGTCGAACGCCTCCTCGAAGAAGGCTTCCAAACCACGGACATCATCTCCGCGATGCTCCACCTCCTGGGTGG
>JBJTAU010000468.1:0-7548 GCA_046090965.1 Limisphaerales bacterium
GCTCGGCGCGGTGGCGCGCTCCAAAATCAAGTCTGGCAACGGCTGCTCCGCACCCACGCCTACGGCGAAAATCGGCGTGTCCGTCTCGCGGAATCGCGACGCGGCGAGCAGCGGCGGCTTGCCGGCGTTCCAATCGCCGTCCGTCAGCACGAGCACGGCGCGGAGGTTCTTGTGTCGTTGCAGCGACGCTTCGAGCGCCGCGCTCAAGTCGGTCCCGGCCTCGGCCTGCGCGGCAAAATTCGTGTCCGCCGGTGGCGCAGAGAAATCCTCGACGATGACCTTGCCGGACTTTTCCAGCGGCTTCCAAAAGTTCGTCGCCCGCCGCGCGGCGAGCCACTCGGCACGCGTCAGCACGTTCGAGCCGCCGCGCACATCGCGCGTGGTCATGCTGCCGGAGCCGTCGAGCAGCACGGCGATTTGCGGCGACTCCTTGCGCTCGATGCGCCGCACCAACTCGGGCCGGAACAGCGTGAACACCAGCAGCGTCATGATGACCAGCCGCAGCGCCTCCATGAACGCCGCCGCCTTGCCCCCGCGCCGGGTGGCGTTCTGCCAGCACAGCCACGCCGCGCCTGCCCACACCCCCGCGCCGAGCAGGATGAGCAGCGGAGAAGAAGCGAAGGACCAGGTGGTCATGCGAGAGACATCAGGAAAGCCGCTCTCGCCAATAGCCAGGTCGCCGTCGGTTGTGCATCACGGCCATGATGCGGACATGATGGCGGGCGTCGTCGAGCAAGTAATAGAGGTGATAGGGAAAGCGCTTGAGACGGAACAACCGCACGCCATCGCCCACCGGCTGAAATCGAGTTGGCTCGCGCAGGATGGATTCGAGGGCGAGCACCAAAGCATCGCTGAATTCCACACCGAGCCGCCGTCGCTGCTCCTCATACCACAAGCCCGCTTCCTCAAACTCCTGAAGCGCCTCCGGATGCCAGTCGAACGTCATGCCGCCGCGCGCTTCTGCAGCGTTTCGCGGACACGGTTCAATCCCTCCGGGCCGGGCACCGGCTGCACCCGACCTGATTCCAAGTCGGCGATGCGACGCCTGACAACCTCCATCTGCGCGGCGACTACCTGCGGGGCGGGCGCAACGCTTTCGATGAGCCTCTCTGCCAGTGCTACACGGCTGTCGTCCGAAAGCATCAAGGCTTCCTCAAGGACCTGCTGGACTGTGGTTGCCATGCGAGATTTGTCGGGGAAGCCGGGGGCGAAGTCAATTCAGCCATAGGCTGAACGCGTTTCAAATGCACCTCGCCGCGTTCGCCAGAGGAGGTTGCTTCGCTCACAAAGCTAAACGCCGGGATGGAAGTTCCCGGGGCGAACGCGCAGACTTAGCCCACATGAACGCCGACATGCAGCTTCACCGCCAGCCACCCAGCTGGCAGCGTCGCGCCCGCCCATGAACCCGTCCGCCCATCCGCGTCTCGGCCTCGACTTCGACGGCACAGTGGTGGTGTATGACGAAGTCTTCCACCGCCACGCCCGTGAGCGGTTTGCGATGCCGGCGAACTTGCCGGTGAACAAGACCTTCGTCCGCGACTGGCTGCGAGGCCAGCCGGATGGCGAGCGCAAGTGGATCGAACTCCAGGGTTGGGTCTATGGCCTGAAGATGGCGGAGGCCAAGCTGGCTCCCGGTCTCGCGGATTTTCTCCGCGCCATCCGCGCCGCGCGAATCCCCGTCTGCATCATCAGCCACAAGACAGAGCTCTCCGCCGCCGAGCCACGGGTGAACCTGCGTGCCGCAGCGCTCGCGTGGCTGGAGGCGAACGGTTTCTTCACCGCTGATGGCTTCGGGCTACGGCGCGAGGATGTGTTCTTCGAGTCCACGCGCGCCGCGAAGCTCCAGCGCATCGCCGCTCAGGGATGCACGCTCTTTGTGGATGACTTGGCGGAGGTGCTGACGGAGCCGGAGTTTCCGCCGGGTGTCGAGCGGTGGCATTACCTGCCCGGCCAGGCCGAGAGTCGGCAAGGTGAAATCCAAGACTTTGCTGATTGGGCAAAACTGTTGACCCGGCTCGCGCCGGATGAACCCATCTTCGCCGCCGTCGCAGCCGCGCTCGGACAGCGGCCGGACACCGTGACACGACTTGCCGGCGGGGCGAACAACGTCGTGGCCCGCGTGGATGTTGGCGGGAAGCAGCTGCTGGCGAAGCTCTACGTAACCCACGCCCGCGATCCGCGCGACCGGCTGGGCACGGAGTTTGGTGTGCTGGAATTCCTCTGGCGCAACGGCGTGCGCTGCGTGCCAGAGCCGCTGCGGATGAGCCGCGAGCACAACCTTGGCCTCTACGAATTTGTCGCGGGGGCACGCGTCTCTGCTGGGCGGGTGACGTGGCCGGACGTGCAACAACTCGCGGACTTGCTGGCCGCGATGTGGCGGCTGCGCACGCAGCCGGGCGCGGAGAAACTGCCGCCAGCCTCTGAGGCTGCTTTCACAATCAACGGCTACTGGGCCAACGTGGAGCGGCGCTTGAATCGCGTCCGAGCGGCGCTGGCGGACCGGCCTGAAGTCGCTGCGGTGAGGAAGTTCGTGGAGCGCGAACTCGTTCCCGTCGTAGCGGAGGTCCGCAAGTTCGTTTCAGCAAAGGCTCCTGAACTCGGCGTTGGTTTGGATTCCGAGCTGCCGCCTGCGCAGCGCACCTTGAGTCCGGCGGACCATGGCTTTCACAACGTGCTCCAGCGCGTGGGCGGAAAACTGACCTTTCTCGACTTCGAATATGCAGGTTGGGACGACCCGGCGCAGGTGCTGGCGAACGCGCTGCTGCTGCCGGAGGTGCCGCTGCCCGCCGAGCACCGTGTGGCGTTCCTGCGCGCGATGCTGGCCCGGCTCGACGGAGCGGACGGCGTCGCTGCGCGGCTGCGGCTGACCTATCCGATGCTCGCGCTCAAGTGGAGCCTCATCATGCTGAACGAGTTTCTGCCCGTGGGCGGGGAGCGGCGGGCGTTCGCGGGAGCGAATGAGGAAACGCGGCGGGTGGGGCAGTTGGCGAAGGCGCGGCGGCAGCTTGAAGTCGTGCGGGAGGCGTTGGGGCCAGATTGCTTACTGGCCGAATTCAGATGAACAAGGCCGCGCGGCAGCGTGGCCCTACCACGGTCACTTCGCTGCGATGGCTTCGGGCGCGGGCGCGGAGGTCTGGAGCTTGGCGTGCTTGCGGTGGAAGATTTGGGCGACGTCGTCGAGGTAGGAGTAAACCACCGGCGTGACGAGCAGTGTGAGCAGCAGGCAGAGCGTCTGTCCACCAATCACCACGACTGCGACGGCGCGGCGCTCTTCCGCGCCGGGACCGGTGCCAAGGGCAAGCGGGATCATGCCGGCGACGAGCGTGAGCGTGGTCCTCAGGATGGGACGAAGGCGGTCGCGGTTCGCGTCCATGATGGCTTGCAGGCGCTCCAACCCGTGCGCGCGGAGGTTGTTCATGTGATCAATCTGGAGGATGGCATTCTTCTTCACGACGCCGAAGAGCACCAGCAAGCCGAGCGCGGAGTAGAGGTTCAGCGTGTTGTTCGTGACCCAGAGCGAGAAGAGCGCGAAGGGCAGCGAAAGCGGCAGGGAGAGCAGGATGGTGAACGGATGCACGAGGCTCTCATACTGCGAGGCCAGGATCATATACATGAAGATGACCGAGAGCAGGAACGCCCAGAGGAATTCATTGAAGGTCCGTTCCAACTCGCGACCGCGGCCGGAGACTTTGGTCGCGTAGGTCGCGGGCAGGTTGAGTTCGTCGAAGGCCGTTTGCAAGGCGTCCAGCCGGTCTTTTAACGCGAAGCCCGGCGCGATGCTGCCGCGAATGCTCACAGTCCGCTGCCGGTCCAGCCGGTCGATGCGCGACGCGGTCTGGCCCTCGACCACGTCCACGACGTTGTCGAGCCGCACCAACCCACCGCCCCGCCGCGGCACATAGAGGCGCGAGACGTCCTCCTTCTCGTTGCGTGCCTCCAACGCAAGCCGCACCTGCACGTCGTAGTCGTCGCCCACGGAGTTGTCGCGGAAGCGCGAGACGCGGTCGTCGCCGCCGACCATGATGCGCAGGGCGATGGCGATGTCCTCGACCGAGACGCCCAGCGCGGCGGCACGCTCACGGTTGACGTGGACGCGATACTCGGGCTTGTCGAGCTTGAGCGTGGTGTCGGCGTCGGCCAGGCCGAGCTCAGCGGAGCGGGCACGAAGTTCCTCGGCGTAGCGCGAGAGCGATTCGAGGTCGGGGCCGAGGATGGAGAAATCGATTTCGTAGTTCGGCCCGCCAAGGTTGATGGAGCCGTTGGAGGGTCGGGCCGAAACGCGCACGCCGGGAATCTTCCGCAGCCGGGCGCGCACTTCCTGCAAGGCATCGCGCTGCGAGTAGTTGTTCTGAAATGCCTCCAGCGGGTGAAGGGAGAACAGCCGCGCCCAAGTAAAGACACGTTCCTTGTGGGGCGCGAGGCGGACGAAGAAGCGCGCGTAGTTCGCCCCGCCGATGCGGCTGGAGCCGATGCCGCATTGCACGAGACGGATCTGCGTCATCTCGCGCAACTCGCGCTCGGCCATGAGCGCGACCTCGTCCATCTGCGTGAGGCTGGTGCCTTCCTTGGCGGTGAGTCCGATTTCAAACTCACCCTCGTCCGTGTTGCCCGGCGTAAACTCCTGCCGCAACGCCTGGTAGAGCGGCACAGAGGAAGCCATCGTCCCGATCGCCAGCACCAGCACGGCGAAGCGCCAGCGCATGCACCAGCCGAGCACCGCCAGATAGAGCCGCTCGAGCCAGCCGTAGAGACCGCCGCGCGATTTCGGCCCGCCGTGCGCGGCCTTCTTCACATCGCCGAGATTGAAGAGCCGTGCGCTCATCAGCGGCGTGAGCGTGAAGGACACCAGCAGGCTCACCATCACCGCCACGCCCGAGGTGATGCCAAACTGGAAGAGGAACCGGCCCGCGATGCTCGACATGAAGGACACCGGCACGAAGATCACCACCAAGCTCAACGTGGTCGCCAACACCGCCGTGCCGATTTCCTTCGTCGCCTCGCGCGCGGCGTCGAAGGGATGCATCTGCTTCTCCTCGACGAACCGGAAGATGTTTTCCAAGACGACTATCGCGTCATCAATCACGATGCCGACCATCAGCACCAGAGCGAGCATCGTAACGCTGTTGAGCGTGAAGTGGAGCGCCCACATCATGCCGAAGGTGGAAATCACCGAGCACGGAATGGCCACCGCCGCGATGAGCGTCGAGCGCCAGCTTCGCATGAAGGCGAAGACCACGAGGCTCGCGAGGATGCTCCCCAGGACGAGGTGGACGTTGATCTCGTGGAGCGCCTCGTAGATGTAACGCGATTGATCTTCGATGACCTCGAACTCTACGTCGGCCGGGAGTTGGGCCTTGATGCCGGGCAGTTTCCTCTTCACGGCCTCGATGACCTCGACGGTGTTCGCGTCGGCCTGCCGTTTCACTTCGAGCGCCACCGACGGGCGGCCGTTGAGGCGCGAGATGGTGCGCTGTTCCTTCGTGCCGTCCTCGGCCCAGCCAATGTCGCGGATGCGGACTGGCGACCCGTTGACGGTGGTGATGACGAGTTCGTTGAACTCACGCGCATCGGTGAGCCGGCCGACGGTGCGCAGCGTGTGCTCGCGGACATTGGAGATGACGTTACCGCCGGGAACGTTGGCGTTTTGGCGAGCCACAGCATCGCGCACCTGGGTGATGGAAATCTGGTAGGCCGCGAGCCGGTCGGGGTCCACCCAGATGCTGATGGCGCGGGAGAGGCCGCCGCGCACCTCGACTTCGCCGACGCCCAGCGCGCGCTCAAGCTGGACTTTGACAATCTTGTCGGCCAACTCGGTCAGCTCACGTTGCGAACGATCGCCCGAGAGCGAGACGGTGATGACGCCGTTGCGCTCGGTGTCGAACTTCGTGACCTGTGGCGGGTCGGCATCGCGCGGCAACTCGTTGCCCATGATCGACACGCGGTTGCGGACATCTTCGAGGGCCTCATTGACCTTGCGGCTGAGGTCGAACTGGATGATGACAAACGAGCTGCCGACCCCGGAAATGGAGCGCAGCTCGGTGATGCCCTCGACGGTGTTGACCTGCTCCTCGATCGGCTGGGAGATGAGCGACTCCACTTCGACCGGCGATGCGCCGGGCAGCCGTGTGCCGACGTAAATCTGCGGCACGTCCACCGGCGGCGAGCGGTCCACGCCGAGCTTGAGGTAGCCCGCGATCCCCACGACCACCAGCGCCAGCACGATCATCGTGCCGAACACGGGGCGGCGGATGGAAATCTCAGCGAGCTTTTGCATTTAGCGATCAGCAGGCAGCAGTCAGCGGGCGAAGGCGTCAGCGCGGAGCTTGCGGATGAAGGCGGTCAGCATTTTCTTCACTTCCACGACTTCGGCGTTGAGGCGGGCGAAGGTGTCGGACGGCAGAAGGCCGAGGTCGGCGGCGAGTTGCAGATGAGCGAGTTGCAGATGATACTCCAACTCGGCGGCAGAACCCATGGCGATTTGGAGGAAGCGCTTCAACTCGGCATCGCCGTCACGTCCGCAGCCTTCGGCGATGTTCGTGGGAATTGAAGCGCTGGCCCGGCGCGTCTGACTGGTAAGGCCATATAGTTCCTCCTTCGGAAACCTGCGTGTCGCCTCATAGATCGCGAGCGTCAGGCGGTGGCTCCGCTGCCAGATCGTCAGCTCGCGGAAATTCTTCACGGCCCGTTTCCTTTCGCCGGGCTTGGCTCTCGGCTGCCCGTGGCGGACGTGCTCTTGGCTGACCGCTGACCGCTAACCGCTGACTGCTCCACCGTCACCGGCTGTCCATTTTGCAAGCTGCCGGGACTTATCACCACCAAGTCTCCAGCCTTAACAGTGCCGGTCACTTCGATGAACCCGCCCGCGCGCCGCCCGGAAGTGATGTTCTTCTCAACCGCCTTGCCCTCCTTCACGAGGAAGATTTTCTCGATGCCGGCGAAGGTGATGAGCGCGTCCTTCGGCACGGCGACCGCCGGTTCGGCTTCCGCAAGCACGATGTCCGCACGGGAGAAGGTGCCAGGCCGCAGCTTGCCCGCCGTGTTCGAGAAATCCGCCTCCACCACCAGCATGCGGCTCAACTCCGTGATCGCCGGACTGAGGCGCGCGATGGTGCCGGGGTGCGGGTCGGGGTCCCCCTCGACGGTGAGGCGCAGCTTCTGACCGACGCGCACGCCGGACGCGTTGCGCTCGGGCACTTCCACGCGCAGGCGCAGCGGATCCACTTTCACCAACGTCACGACCGGCGCGGCGAGGTTTAGAAATTCGCCCGGGCTGGCGCGCCGTTCCTGGACGATGCCGTCGAAGGGCGCATAAAGCCGCGTGTCCACGAGTTGTTGCCGCGCGATCTCCACCTCCGCGCGGCGCTGCAACAACACCGCCTGCCGCTGGCGGATTTCCTCAATGGCCTCCAGATGCCGGTTGAACGCGATCTCGTAGTTCGCCTCGACCACTTCCAAATCCGCCTGCGAGCTGATGCCGCGCTTGGCCAGCTCGCGGGTGCGGTCGCGCTGTTTCTGCGCTTCGAGGGCGGTCGCCTTCGCCTGCCGCAC
>JBJTAU010000469.1:0-5966 GCA_046090965.1 Limisphaerales bacterium
CCGTGTTCGACGGCCGGCTGACGGGCGAACTGTTCACCGGGGAGGAACTGGCGCTGGTCTTCCACCTGCTCGAAGAGCTCGGCCTGGCCGTCCGCAACACCTGGCTGCACGACGCGCTCGCCGGCCAGCACGGCATGATGACCGATACGCTCGACCAACTCGGCAGCGCCGTCATCGTCGTCGCCCGGGATCTGAGCATCCTTCAAGCAAACACCACTGCGCGCAGCCACTTCCGTCGTGCCGGCCAGCCCGGCGGCACATTCGCTTTCACCGATCTCCCGCAGGCGCTCGGGAGCAAGGTCTTCGAGGCGCGCAAGACCGGAGCCACGCCGCCGCCCACACGCTGCAAGCTCCCCGGTGCGGGCGACGCCAGCTTCCGCGTCGTCCTGAAGCCCTTCCAGCGCCGCGCTGCGGCCGCGCCCGAAGCCGTGCTGCTCCTGCTCGAAGACGTGACCCACGCCGATCGCGCCCAGCAGATGGAAGTGGAGGCCGCGAACCTCCGACTCGTCCGCAAAATGGCCGAGCAACTCGCGCACGAAATCGGCAACTCGCTCGTGCCGCTCTCGACCAGCCAGCAGCTCTTGAGCGAAAACACGGATGACCCCGCCATCCGCCGCGAAGTCACCGGCATCATGGGCGACAGCGTGCGCCGCATCAGCCGGCTTGCGCGCCAGATGCAGTTCCTCTCGCGCGACGGCCTGCGCCGCGTGGAAACCGGGCCGCTGGCAAAGTTGATTGAAGACGCCTTCAAGGAAGCGCACGCCGAAAACCCGCGCGCCTCGGCCCGCCTGCAATACGAAAGCGGCGGCCAGCCCCTCACGCTCACCGCCGAACGCGCCGGCCTTCAGCACGCGCTCGCTGAAATCCTGCTCAACGCCCTGCAAGCCCCCCCCGACGACCAGCCGGTGGAAGTCGCCTCCAGTGTCGAAACGCGCCCGGATGGCTCGCGCTGGGTGCGCATCGACGTGCGCGACGCGGGCAAGGGCTTCGATGCCGAGAGCGCCGCGCACGCGACAGAGCCGTTCTACTCGCGGCGCACCGTCGGCCTGGGCCTCGGCCTGACGGTGACGCGAAAGATCGTCGAGCTGCATCGCGGTCAGCTCGACGTGCACGCCGCCACCCCCGGCACGGTGAGCATCAGCCTGCCTGCGGGTGGCACCGACCCGGAGCAGATTGCGGAGTGAGGCATTTGAAATTGGACATCTGCCCGGTCGGAGGCCATCCTGCTGGCCAGAACAATGAGCGCCGACCCCGGCAACCTGAACTCCGAAGTTGAAAGCCTGAAAGCCCAGGTGCAGGTGCTGCACGAGAACGAGCGCCGCCTGCTGGACATGGTCAAAGTCTCGGCCGGCCTGCTCCTGGGCATGGCGGCCATCCTCGTGGTCTTCTCCTGGTTCGCCAGCCACAAGAGCTATGAGCAGGACAAACAGGCCATCCAAAAGGCCCTGGAGACGGCCAATGAGCAGCGCTACGCCGCGTTCAACCGTGAGTTGGATGGCACGCTGAACGCCCGGCTCGCCGCGCGGGAGCAGGCCCTGGACCGCAAGCTCGCCGAACTGGCGCTGTCGATCCGCACGCAACTGGCTTCCGCCGGCGGGGTGTCCAGCAACACCCTGGCGCAGCAAAGCGAAGAGACCAACCAAAAGATCCGGCTGATGACCGAGCTGATCGAAAACCGGAACGCGCACCCCTTTGGCCTGCTTTACTTTGACTACGCCATCCGCACGATCAACGCGACCCAGAAGAACTTCCCGGCCGCCACCGAATACTTCCTCGCCGCCGCGAACGCGTTTCTCCGGGCGCGCGACGATACCAACCTGAACACCAGCCTCGCGCGGCTCATGCAGCTCTGTTTCCCGAACCTCAAGACGGACGACTTCACGACGCGCCCGGTGCTCGATGAGAAATTCGCAGCGCTGGTGGACGGCCTAGACAAGGCGAACGTGAACGGCAAACACACCGTCGCCCTCCTGGACTTGCGCCGGGAGTATTCCGCCGCGAAGAACCGCAAGGGGAAATGAGCCTACGCCGCCTGCTGGCGGCGATGACCGGCCATCATGCACTCCAGATAGCTGCCGAGCACGGACTTCAGATCCTTGCGGGGCACGATGGCATCAATGAGCCCGTGATCGAGCAGGAATTCCGCCGTCTGGAAGCCCGGTGGCAGTTCGGCCTGCGTGGTGTCCTTGATCACACGCGGCCCGGCAAAGCCGATCATCGCGCCCGGCTCGGCGATGATGAGGTCGCCCAGGCTCGCGTAGCTGGCCATCACCCCGGCGGTCGTGGGATGGGTCAGCACGCTGAGGTAGGGAAGTTTGTTCCGCGCGTGATAAGCGAGCGCCGCACTGGTCTTGGCCATCTGCATGAGGCTGAACATGCCTTCATACATCCGCGCGCCGCCGCTGGTGGAGATGATGACCACAGGCAGGCCCCTGTCCGTGCCAGCCTCGATGATGCGGGTGAGCTTTTCGCCGACGACCGAACCCATCGAGCCGCCAAGGAAGCTGAAATCCATCACGCCCAACGCGACACGCTGAGTGCCGATCGTGCCAATGCCGGTGATGACAGCGTCCTTGAGACCGGTGCTTTTCTTGTAGGCCTCGAGCTTGGAGGTGTAAGTGGCGACGCCGGTGAACTTGAGCACATCCACGCTGGTCATGCCGGCGTCCAATTCCTCGAAGGAACAGGTCTCCACCAGCGAGTGGATGCGCTCGCGGGAGCCGATGGCGAAATGGTGGCCGCACTTGGCGCAGACCTTGAGGTTCGCGTCCAGCTCCTTGTCGTAGAGCATGGTGGCGCACTTGGGGCACTTCTGCCAGAGCCCCTCGGGGATGTCGCGCTTGCGGGACTTGCCGGTGGCCAGCTTGGGCTTCTTGATGAAGGACGTTTCCGTGGGGTGGTCCGGCGGGGTCACCGCGGCGGGAACCGCCTCCACGTCCTGCAATTTGCGCGTCAAAGAAGTGTTGGCCATAAACTCACGCCGGCACGGCAGGCGTCACAGAGCGGTCATATACTGCGTAATTGAGCCAGCGGCTTCAAAGGAAATCCGCCGTTCTTCGCTCACTCCACCGCCGCCAGCGCGGCCTTCGCGTCGGTCTTGCGCCCGCACTCATTGAGCACCTGGCAGAAAGCGGAGATGAACAACCGGACATTCTCGCGCGTGGAAGTCTCGCCCATGAGGCCCACCCGCCAGATCTTGCCCTTGAGCGGCCCCAAGCCCGCGCCGCCCTCGAGGTTGAAATCGTTGAGCAGGCGCTTCCTCACTTCCGCCTCGTCCACGCCCCCGGGCACGCGGATGGCATTGAGCTGCCAGAGTTGATGGCCTTCCTGGGAGGCGATTTCGAGGCCGATGGCCCCGAGCGCGGACTTGAGCGCGAGGTGGTTCTGCTTGTGGCGACGCCAGCGGTTTTCCAAGCCTTCCTCCAGCACGAGGCGCAGCGCGGCGTGCAGCGCGTAGTTCAGCGTGATGGGCGCGGTCTGGTGATACACGCGCTCCTGGCCCCAGTAGGACGCGAGCAGGTTCACGTCGAGATACCAGCTTTGCACCTTCGTGCGGCGGCGGCGGGCCACTTCGAGCGCGCGGGCGTTCAGGGACACTGGCGCGAGGCCGGGCGGGCAGCTCAGACACTTCTGCGTGCCGCTGTAAACCGCGTCCACGTTCCACTCGTCAATCCGCACCGGGCAGCCGCCGAGCGAAGTCACCGTGTCCAACAAGAGCAGCGCGCCGGCATCGTGGGTGAGCTTGGAAATCTCCTCAACTGGTGTCAGCGCGCCCGTGGAGGTCTCCGCATGCACAATCGCGACGAGCTTGGGCTTGGCCACCGTGCGCAGTGCCTCGGCGATCTGCTGCGGGGCGATGATATTGCCCCAGACGGACTCGACCTTCGTCACGCGCGCGCCGCAACGCTCGGCCACCTCCACCATGCGGGTGCCAAACACGCCGTTGACGCCGACGATCACCTCGTCGCCCGGTTCCACCAGGTTGACGAAGCAGAACTCCATGCCGGCGCTGCCGGTGCCGCTGACGGGGAAGGTCATTTCGTTGCGCGTGAGGAACACGGCGCGGAGCATGGTCTTGAGCTCCTCCATCATCTTCACGAACACAGGGTCAAGGTGGCAGACGAGCGGCTGCCCCATGGCGGCGAGAACCTCGGCGGCGGCGTTGCTCGGGCCGGGGCCCATCAACAGACGGGTCGGGGCTTTGAAGGCGGGCGCGATTTGCATGGGTGGAGTTTTACCGGCGGCGGCAGCGCGGGGCAATTAGTTTGGTCAACCGAAACTCACACCGGACGCACGTGAATCCGCCGGCGCACCTTGGCAACCACGCCGGGTGCGGCCAACTCCCCCGCCGGGCATTGCACGGCAGCGGTCGCGGTCGAGAGACCGGCGCGCAGCCACCCGGCCGGCTCAACTGCGTTCGTCATCGCAACAGCCGCCGCCGCGAGCAGTGCATCCCCGGCTCCGACGGTGTTGCGCACGCGAACACGCGGCACGGCCGCCTGCCAGGCGAAGTCCTCGCCCGCGTTGACCAGCAGTCCGCCGCGCGCGTCGCGGGACAGCAGCACCCAACCGCCCGAGCACCGGGACAGCTCCCGGGCGGCGCGCACCACGGCGGCTTCCGAGCGCAACTTGCGCCCCGCCCACTGGGCCAGCTCGAACTCATTCGGCTTCACGAGCAACGGCTTCGCCCTCACGCCTGCCGCGAAGGCTGGACCATCGCAGTCCAACACCACGCGCACGCCGAGGCGGTGGGCGAGACGCACGAGGTCGCGATACACCGTGGGCCGGGCCTCACGGCACAACGCGCCGGACAGGATTACGATGGCGCTGCGCTTCAGCTCACGCTCCGCGGCACGGAAGAAGGCGCGCCACTCCGCCGCTGACAGTTTCGGACCGCGCGGGTTGAAGCGCAGTTGCGGCCCACGCTCCGGGGTGACCATGACGTTGGCGCGCGTCGCCTCGCGTATCGGCACGGCGCGCAACGCCACGCCCTCCGCCCTCAACTGCCGCCGAAGTTCCACGCCGGTGTGACCGCCAAGCGGGACGAGCAGCTTCACGGGCGCGCCGAGGTGCCGCAGCCAGCGCGCCACATTGACGGATTTGCCACCGGCCCAGCGCCGCTCGCCCTGCACGGTGTTCTTCTCGTCCCAGTGGATGGACGCCACGCGCCATTCCACATCCACAGCGGGATTGAGACCAACGACCAGAATCTGCATGGCGGAGAGTGTGCCGCAGGGAAGGAGCGGCGGAAAAGGCGAACCGTGCGGGAACACTGCTGAACTTACGACCAAACCACGCGGCGGCGTGGCGCTACTCGGTCACGGCACGACCTCGATGCGGTAGTAGAGGTTCCGGTTCGAGAGCGCGCCGGAGTGGAGGAAGCTGACGAGGCCGTCCGAGGACGCGGTGATGTTCGTCAGCACGAGCCATGAGCCGGTAGCGAGGTTCGTCCGGTATTGCACCTGGTATTTCTCGCCGGGCACCACGTCGAGATCGAAGCCGAAGTTCGTCCCGCGCAGAAGCGAGGTGGCCCCCGCCGAGCGCACCAGTTGGATCGGGTTGCCGCTCAACAGCACGCCGTTGACGGGCTGGCGCGCCATGACCGTGTAGCCCACCTCGGTCACGCCGGGGTTAAGGACTCCGAAATACCAATCGCCGGTGAGGATGGGCTGTCCAGCGTTGGTGCGGACGGTGACCACTTCAAATGCCCGCCCCGCGCGGAAGTACGCCGCATCATAGGTCGTGGCCAGCGGGTAGGCGGCGCGCCGCACAATCAAATCTCCCGGTCCCGTAAGCGAGCGCACCTCGAAGAGCAGGCCCTTGGGCGCGCCCGTCACCGGCAGGCGGAAGACGGTGTTCGGCGCGTTACCCGGAGTAGTGACGGCGCGGAGCGGCTGCCCGTCCACCGCCGTCACGACCTGATACGGCCCACCGGGGAGCGCGGGGGCGGTGCGAGAGGAAGTCCC
>JBJTAU010000470.1:0-7623 GCA_046090965.1 Limisphaerales bacterium
CTCCCGGAGTTGCCCGATAAGCTCCGCTCCGCCAGTCCGAATCCCAAATAAGGCCGGCGGGCCGCAGTTCAAGCGGTCGGCGGCGGCTCTTCGCCAGCCGTCTCGCTAATGACGGGAGCGATGGCCTGCAGCCGGTCGCCGGCATCAAGGTTCACGAGCTTCACGCCCCTGGTATTCCGGCCGGCTTCACGGATGTCCTTCACGAAGGTGCGGACCATCTGGCCGGCCGCGGTGATGAGCATGATTTCGTCGGCGTCGCGCACGGTGAGCGCGCCCACCACGCCGCCGGTCTTGTCGCCGACCTTCATGGTGATGCGGCCTTTGCCGCCGCGCGACTGCTTGCGCGTGCCGCTCTCACCCTGCACGAGGTATTCGTCGAAGGAGGTGCGCTTGCCGATGCCGTTTTCGCCGGCTACCAGCAGTGCAGCGTCTGGCACGACCACCGCGAGCGCCACGACTTCGTCGCCCTTTTCCAAGGTAATGCCCTTCACGCCGGCGGCGGAACGGCCCATCGAGCGCACGTCGGTCTCGCTGAAACGGATGCTCATGCCGTCCTTGGTGATGAGCACCACGTCATCTCCGTCGTCGCCCGCTGCGCTGCCGCGCGTCTGCTTCACATCAATCAGGGTGTCGCCCGGGTCAATCGTGATGGCGATGATGCCGCCCTTGCGGACGTTGGCGAAGTCGGTGAGCGGGGTTTTCTTCACCGTGCCCTGCTGCGTGGCGAAGAAGAGTTCGCCCGACTGCTGCCAGGTCACGTCCTCCTTGTTCGCGTCGGTCTTCGACAGGATGCGGATGAGCGCGGCGACTTTTTCCCCGGCCTTTAGTTCAAGGAGGTTTGCAATGCTGCGGCCCTTCGAGGCGCGGCCCATGTCGGGAATCTCGTGGACGCGCTCGACATACACGCGACCTGTGTTCGTGAAGAACATGAGGTAGTCGTGCGTGCTGGCGGTGAAGAGATGCTCGATGAAGTCGCTCTCCTCCGGCGTGTCAGCTTCGCGCGTGGCCATGCCGATGACGCCCTTGCCGCCGCGGCGTTGCGCGCGGTAGGCGGAGACGGCGGTGCGCTTGATGAGGCCGGCGTGCGTGAGGGTGATGATGACGCCTTCGTTGGCAATGAGGTCCTCGATGGCGATTTCACCCTCGTCGGGAACAATCTGTGTAAGGCGTGGCGTGGCGTGCTTTTCCTTAATTGCCTTCAGCTCGGCCTTGATGATGGCCATGACGCGCGACTCCTTCGCGAGGATGTCGAGCAGGTCCTTGATAACTTCGAGCAGGGCTTTGTATTCGGCTTCGACCTTGTCAATTTCCAGACCGGTGAGCTGGTAAAGGCGGAGTTCGAGGATCGCATCCACTTGGCGCTCGGTGAGGGCAAACCGGCCGTCCGTGAGCTGGCTTTCGTGCCGGATCAGAATGCCCCAGCGCTCGACTTGCTCGCGCGTCCACTCGAAGGCGAGAAGCTTCACGCGGGCTTCCTCCTTGTTCGCACTGCTGCGGATGATGTGGATGAACTCGTCGAGGTTCGCGAGTGCGACGAGGTAGCCTTCGAGCAGTTCGGCGCGCTCCTCGGCCTTCTTCAATTCGAAGCGCGTGCGGCGGAGGATCACCTCGCGGCGGTGGTCAATGTAAGCGGCGATGAGGTGCTTGAGGTTCAGCGTCTTGGGCTTGCCGTGGTCAATGGCGAGGGCGTTGACGCTGAACGTGACTTCGAGCTGCGTGTGCTGGAAAAGATTCGCGATGACGACCTTCGGCACGGCGTCGCGCTTGAGTTCGATGACGAGACGGCAGTGCTCATCGGACTCGTTGCGCATCGCGGAGATGTCGGTGATGACCTTCTCGTTGACGAGGTCGGCGATGCTGCCTTCCAGCGCCGCGCGGTTCACGTTGAAGGGAATTTCCGTGATGACGAGTTGCTCGCGGTTGCCCTTGAGTTCCTCGCTGCCAATCTTGCCGCGCAGCTTCAGGCTGCCGCGCCCGGTCTCGAAGTAATTCTTGATGCCCTCGACGCCGCAGATGAAGCCGCCGGTCGGGAAGTCCGGGCCTTTGATGAATTTCATCAGGCCCGCGATGGTGATGGCGGGGTCGTCGATCTGCGCGCAGATGCCGTCAATGATTTCGCCGAGGTTGTGCGGCGGCATGTTCGTGGCCATGCCGACGGCGATGCCAGTGCCGCCGTTGACGAGGAGATTCGGGAAGGCCGCCGGGAAGACCGTCGGCTCCGTCATGCGCTCGTCGTAGTTCGGGACGAAGTCCACCGTGTCCCGGTCCATGTCGGACATGAGCGCCGCGCCAAGGTGTGTCAGGCGCGCCTCGGTGTAACGCATCGCGGCGGGCGGGTCGTCTTCGACGGAGCCGAAGTTGCCCTTGCCGTCCACGAGCCGCTCGCGCATGGCCCACGGCTGCGCCATGTGGACGAGCGTGGGGTAAATCACCGCTTCGCCGTGCGGGTGGTAATTGCCGGAGGTGTCGCCGCAGATTTTGGCGCACTTGTAATGCTTGCGCCCGGGAAACAGCGACAGCTCGTGCATCGCGTAGAGGATGCGGCGCTGCGAGGGCTTGAGTCCGTCGCGCACGTCGGGCAAGGCGCGCGAGATGATCACGGACATCGAGTAGTCCAGGAACGAGTTCTTGATCTCGTCGGCGACGTTGATCTTGGTGATTTTCTCGCCCTGCGTGTAAGCGGAGCCGGTGGGCTGCGCGGGCGGAGTGGGGGGAGAGTTTTCTTCAGCCATGTCGGTGCGGTGCGAAAGTGGTGACAGTAATTACACGTCGAGATTGCGGACGTTGAGCGCGTTGTCCTCGATGAACTGGCGGCGCGGCTCGACTTCGTCGCCCATGAGCTTCACGAACATCTCCTCGGCCTCGACGGCATCGGTGAGGTCGATGCGCAGGAGCTTGCGCTTCACCGGGTTCATCGTGGTCTCGAAGAGTTCCTTCGCGTCCATTTCACCCAAGCCCTTAAAGCGGTAAATCTGGATGCCCTTCTTGCCGACGCCTTTCACGCCTTCGAGGATTTCGGGAATGGAGAACAGCGGCGTCAAATTCGCTCGCTCGCCTTCACCCTCGATGAGTTCGAACAGCGGTTTGTCCTGCGCGGCGTAGTGGTCCACGGCGAGGCCCTTGCGCGCAAGTCTATTGAGCAAATCGCCGATGGCCTTGCTCTCCAGGTGCAAGTCCACGCCCACGGCGCGGCGCGATTGCGTGCGGGACTTCTCGGCCTTCTCGCGCGCTTCGCCTTCGGCGTAAAGGTCCGGATTCTCGCTCTTGAAATGCTCCACGTCCGCCGGGCGGGTGAAGTAATGCACCGTCTCGTCGTTTCCTTCGCGCACCTTGATGAGATACACCGGGAAAGTGTGGTCTTGGCCGCGTTTCTCGACGTAGTCCGCGAAGTCGCCACCCTGCCGCCGGATGAACGTGGCGTATTTGTCGAGCGACTCCAGCAGCGTGAGGATTTCTTCCAACTGCTTCGGCGTGAACTCACGACCATCGGCCAGGTTCTTCAACCGCACTTCCTCCGTGCCGTTTTGCAGCAGGATGCGGTTGAGCTGCGCGTCGTCATCCACGTAGTCCGTGCGCTTCTTGCGCGTGACCGAGTAGAGCGGCGGCTGCGCGATATAGACGAAGCCCTGCCGCACGAGTTGTGGCATCTGCCGGTAGAAAAACGTGAGCAGCAACGTGCGGATGTGCGAGCCGTCCACGTCGGCGTCGGTCATGATGATGACCTTGTGGTAACGGAGTTTGTTGAGGTCGAACGCGCCTTCGCCCTCGCCGTCGCCGATGCCCGTGCCGATGGCGGTGATCATCGTCCGGATTTCGTTGTTCTGAAGCACCTTGTCCAAGCGCGCCTTCTCCACGTTGATGAGCTTGCCGCGAATTGGGAGAATCGCCTGGAACTTCCGGTCGCGGCCTTGCTTCGCGGAGCCACCTGCCGAGTCGCCCTCGACGATATACAACTCCGTGTTCACCGGGTCGCGGTCCGAGCAATCCGCCAGCTTGCCGGGCAAGCCGCCGCCCGTGAGCGCCGTCTTGCGCACGGCTTCGCGAGCCTTGCGCGCGGCCTCGCGGGCACGCGCGGCATTCAGGGCCTTGTCCACGATGCGCTTTGCCACCGGCGGATTCGCATCGAAGTAAGTCATCAACCCCTCGTAAGTCACCGAGCCGACGATGCCGTCCACCTCCGGCGACAGCAGCTTTACCTTCGTCTGCGACTCGAACTTCGGGTCGCTGTGCTTCACCGAGATGACCGCTGTAAGACCTTCGCGCACGTCGTCGCCGGTAATCTGCGGATCCTTGTCCTTCAGCAACTCGTTCGACTTGGCGTATTGGTTGATGGCCCGTGTCAGCGCGCTGCGGAAGCCGGACAAATGCGAACCGCCGTCCGGGTTGTGAATCGTATTCGTGTAGCAGAGGACCTGGTCGTTGTAGCTGTCGTTGTATTGCAGCACGACCTCGACATGGACCTCGATCTCCTTCTCGGACGTGGTGACCTTTTGCTCCTTGTGAAAACTGATGACCTTGGGATGCAGCGCGGCCTTGTTCTTGTTGAGCTGCTTGACGAATTCTTCGACGCCGTCCTTGTAATAAAAGACCTCCGGCTCACCGCTGCCGCTCTGTTTGCGCTCGTCCAGGAAGGCGATTTCCAGCCCGCTGTTCAGGAAGGCCAACTCGCGCAGCCGCTGCGAAATAATCTCCGTCTTGAATTCCGTCGTATCACGGAAGATTTCCGGGTCCGGCTTGAAGGTGATGAACGTCCCCGTGCCCTTGGCCTTGCCGATGACTTCGAGCTTCTTGACCGTCTTGCCACACTCGAACTCCATGTGATATACCTGCGCGTCCCGCGACACCTCCACCTCGAACCACTCGCTCACCGCGTTCACGCACTTCGCGCCGACGCCGTGGGTGCCGCCGGAAAACTTGTAGCCGCCCTGCCCGTATTTGCCGCCGGAGTGCAGCGTCGTCAGCACCAACTCCACGCCCGGCAAGCCGCTGTCCTTGTTGATGTCCACCGGAATGCCGCGCCCGTTGTCGCGGATGGAGATGGAGCCATCCAGATGGATCGCCACGTCGATGCGGTCGCAATGCCCCGCCAGATGTTCGTCCACGGAATTGTCCAGCACCTCGGACACGCAGTGATGCAGCGCGCGCTCGTCCGTGCCACCGATATACATGCCGGGCTTCTTGCGGACAGCTTCGAGGCCCTTGAGTTGGCTGAGTTTTGAGGCGTCGTAGGTCTGGGATTCAGCGGACATTGTTTAGAAAAAAGGCGTTGCAAACAGCGGCAAATTCACCGGGAAAACACGGCTTGAAAACGGCGCATCAACCTGATTTCAAGACGGCCAAAAAACTATCGGAAACGCCCCCTGCCGACAATGGTTATTTGCTCCTGATTCTGAGCTCTGAACTACCATTAGTTGGGGGTGTTGTTCTGCGCTAATCCAACTGATTGAGGTCGCGCGGTGCGTGACTACAAGTCCCGTTTCACCTCCGGAGTTCTACGGCCGCAAATGGAAAAACCGTTGGTAGGCGCGACGCTCGGGTTGGGCCCCAGCTACGCTAAAATCTCCCGCGCCACGTGCCCGTGGACCTCGGTCAGGCGGAAATCGCGGCCAGCGTAGCGGAAGGTCAGCCGCTCGTGGTCCACGCCCAGCAGGTGCAGCAGCGTCGCGTGCAAGTCGTGGACGTGCATCCGGGTCTCCGCCGCCTTGAAGCCGAAGTTGTCCGTCTCGCCGTAACTCATGCCGCCCTTCGCGCCGCCGCCCGCCAGGAACATGCAGAAGCCGTGCGGGTTGTGGTCGCGACCGTTGCCGTTCTCGCTCACCGGCGTTCGGCCGAACTCGCCGCCCCAGACGACCAGCGTGTCTTCCAGCAGGCCGCGTTGCTTCAAGTCGCCCAGCAGCGCCGCGATGGGTCGGTCAATGTCCTTGCCGAGGTTGCGCGTGCTCGTGTCGTGGTTCGAGTGCGTGTCCCACGGCTGGCCGTTGCCGTAATAAACTTGGATGAACCGCACGCCCCGCTCCGCCAGCCGCCGCGCCATCAAGCAGCCGTTCGCGAAGTGTCCCTTGCCGTAAGCCTCGCGCATCGCTGCCGGCTCGCGGGAAACGTCGAACGCATCCGTCGCGGCGAACTGCATCCGATAGGCCGTCTCCATCGCCTCGATGCGCCCCTGCAACGCCGCGTCCACGCCGCCGCGCGACGCGAGGTGCTCGCGGTTCATCTCGGCCAGCAGGTCGAGCTGCTTGCGCTGCTCCTCCGCCGGCGTGCGCGGGTTGTGCAGCCACGGGATCATCGCCTTGGGGTCGAGGTTCGAGTGGTTAATGTAGGTGCCACCGTGCTGCGACGGCAGGAACGCGCTCGTCCACAGGATGGAGAAGCGCACGGGCCGGCCGGGGCACAGCACCACGTAGCTAGGCAGGCTGGCGTTCTCCGTGCCGAGGCCGTAGCTGCACCACGCGCCCATCGCGGGCACGCGCGGCGTCATCGTGCCGTTGTTCATCAGGAGCAGCGCGGGGCCGTGGTTCGGGTTGTCCGTGTGGACGCTGCGCAGCACGCAGAGGTCGTCCGCGAACCGCGCGGTCAGCGGGAGCAAATCGCTGACGGGCAGGCCGGACTTGCCGTGGTTGCTGAACTTAAACGGCACTGGCAGCAGGCCGCCCGTGGGCCGCTCCGTGCGCAAGTCCGCGCCCTCGGGCCGTTGCCCGGCGAACTTGGTCAGGTCCGGCTTCGGGTCAAAGAAGTCCGGCCCGAACGGCCCGCCGTTCATGAACAGGTGGATGACCCGCTTCGCGCGCGGCCGGAAGTGGGGCAAGGTCTTCGTGGACGCAACGGCATTCGGCAACGCCGTTGCTACACCGGGCAGCGCGGCCATCAAACCGAGCGTGCCCAAGCCACCGCCGAATCGGGCAATGGCGTCGCGACGAGAAATGGTAATGGGAAGATTCATATCAATCCACAAACGCCAGTTCATTGCTGGCCAGCAAGGCTTGGGCATAGGCGGACCAGGCTTTTGCGTCGGTCTCGCGGCCGGTGAGGAAGCGGGTGGCCATGGCGAGTTCCTTAGCGGTCGGCGGGCGTTGGTAGAGCAGGGCGTGGGCGCGGGTGATGCGGGCGGGGAGTTCAGCGCTGGCTTCTTTCTCGATGCGGCCGGCGAGGGCGTCGGCTTGGGCGAGGAGGAAGGGGCTGTTGAGGGAGAAGAGCATTTGCAGCGCGGTGGCGGTCTCGGTGCGGGCGGCGCTGTGCGCGGCGGGGTCGGGGAAGTCGTGGATGCGCAGCATCGGCTCCAGCTCGTGGCGGTTCACGGTGCCGTAGAGCGTGCGGCGGAGGTTTTTGTCGGACGTGAGCGCGGTGGCGACGCCGCCGAAGCTGCGGTCGAGCGTGCCGGCGGTGGCGAGCACGGAGTCGCGCCACGCCTCAAAGTCGAGCCGGCGGCGCGGCACGCGGGCGAAAAGCTTGTTCTCCGGGTCGCGCTTCTCGGAGTCGGGCGCGAGGGAGCTTTGCTGCCACGCGGCGGAGAGGAGGATTTCGCGGTGCAGCCATTTGATGGACCAGCCGTTCTTGATGAAGCGCGCGGTCAGGTCATCGAGCAACTCCGGGTGTGTGGGCGCGTCGCCGAGGATGCCGAACTCG
>JBJTAU010000471.1:0-3341 GCA_046090965.1 Limisphaerales bacterium
AGGAAGGTGACCGTCATCCTCGTTCAGATACGTTCAAACGGGCACGCAGCCGTCCTAACCAGATCTGATCACTATAGACTTTCCCCTTTCACTCATCCCCCCCGCCGTCACCGCCGCGCCGTACCCACGCGCGGCGCGGGCGCTCGGGCGGGGTGGTGTCCACCTTCGCGTAGTAGGTTTGCTCGCCGAACTGGTCATCCACGGCCTGTTGCAGCGCGACGGATGGGGCGACGTGGAAGCGGTCGTGCGTCTCGATGAAGATGAGTTCGCCCGCGGGACGGCGCAGGCAGAGGAACAGAGGGCAGCGGCCCGGATGTGCCTGCGCGATGGCCCCGGCGCGCTCGATGAGTTCCGGCGTGAGGTGCGCGGTGTTGAGGCGGAAATGGATCTGCTTGGTGAACTTCCGGGGCGCGTCCTCCAGCGGCAGGATTTCCGACGGGAACAGCTTGGGCTTGTCTTCCTCGTTGTTGACCTCGCCGATGACGAGCAGTGCCTTTTGCGGGACGAGCAACTCGCGGAACTTGTCGTAGTTCTCGTTGAACAGGAGCATCGAGAAAGTGCCTTCCAAGTCCTCGAGCGTGACCATCGCGTAAGCCTTGCCGTTCTTCTTGCTCATGCCCTGCTGCACGGTGCTGACCATGCCGCCAATGCGCGTCATGCCGCGCGCCGGGAGCGTCTTGGCGGTCGTCGAGTTGTGGAGGCAATACTTCTCCAGCAGCGGCGCGAGCGGCGTGAGCGGCTGGCCGGTGACGTAGATGCCGAGCTGCTCCTTCTCGTGCGCGAGCAGGTCGTGCTGCGGCCACTCCGGGCGTTGCGCTGCCTTCTCGACTGGCTTCTTCGCGGCGGGCTCTTCCATCATGCCGAAGAGGGAACTCTGGCCGCGCAGTCGGTCGGCGGCGGCACTGGCGGCGCGGGCCATCACACGGTCGAGTGCGGCGAACATCGAGGCGCGCGCCTCGCCAAAGCTGTCGCACGCACCGCACTTGATGAGAGCTTCCAACGTCTTGCGGTTCACGGTGCGCGAGTCCACGCGCTCGCAGAAGTCGGTGAGGCTGGTGAACTTCCCGCCCTGTTCGCGCGCGGCGATGATGCCTTGCACGGCGACTTCACCGACGCCCTTGATGGCGGCGAGGCCAAAGCGGATGCCGGAAGCTGGTTTCGCGTTTGGAGTTTCGGGTTGTGGGTTGGGCGCGGCAGAGGCTTGTGCCGGTGACTTGTAGTCACCGCTCTTTGCGCTGCCCACGCTCCCAGACGGCGACTGCAAGTCGCCGGCACGGCTGCTCGCGGGAAAGAAAAACGCTTGGCCGTCGTTCACGTCCGGCGGGAGGACTTCCACGCCCATCGCCTTCGCTTCGTCGAGGACGACCTTGAGCTTCTCCGTCGTGCCCATGTCGTTCGTGAGCATCGCGCTGAGGAACTCGACGGGGTAATTGCCCTTCAGATACGCGGTCTGATACGCGACGATGGCGTAAGCAGCGGCGTGCGACTTGTTGAAGCCATAGCCGGCGAACTTCTCCAGCAAGTCGAAAATCTGGTTGGCCTTCGCCTCGGGGATTTGGTTGTGCTTCTTCGCGCCCTTGACGAAATGCTGGCGATGCTCCGCCATCTCCTCGGCCTTCTTCTTGCCCATGGCGCGGCGAAGCAAGTCCGCGCCGCCGAGCGTGTAGCCGGCGAGGATTTGCGCGGCCTGCATCACCTGCTCCTGGTAGATGAGCACGCCGTAAGTCTCCTTCGAAATGCTCTCCAAGAGCGGGTGCTCATACTCGATGGCGACCTCACCGTGGCGGCGCTTGATGAAGTCTGGGATGAGGTCCATCGGGCCGGGGCGGTAGAGCGCCACGAGCGCGGTGATGTGCTCGACGGAACTGATTTGGAACTTCCGGCACAGGTCGCGCATCCCGCCAGATTCCAACTGGAAGATGCCGACCGTGTTGCCTTTGTTGAGCAGGTCGTAGGCTTTCGCGTCGTCGAGCGGCAGGTCGTCCACCGCGATGGTCACGCCCTGCGTCTGCTTCACCATGTCGCAGACGTTGCGGATGACGGTGAGCGTCTTCAGCCCGAGAAAGTCCATCTTCAACAGGCCGAGATCGCCCACGGGGCCCATCGGGTATTGCGTGACGATGGTGCCGTCCTCGTCCTGCTTGAGCGGGAGGAGGTTCACGAGCGGTTGGTCGCCGATGACGACACCAGCGGCGTGAACGCTGGAGTTGCGCGCGATGTCCTCGAGGACGAACGCTGAGTCAATCAGTTCGCGGGTGACCTCCTCGCTCTCGTAGGCCGTCTTGAGTTCCGCCGACTGCTTGAGCGCCTTCTCCAAGGTCATCTTCAAGTCCGCCGGGACCATCTTCGCCAGCCGGTCGCACTCGCCGTAGCTCAGGCCCATCACGCGGCCCACGTCGCGGATGACGGACTTCGCGCCCATCGTGCCGAAGGTGATGATCTGCGCCACGCAATCGCGGCCATACTTCTCGCGCACGTAGGCAATCACGTCCCCGCGCCGGTCGTCGGCGAAGTCGATGTCAATGTCCGGCGGGTTGACGCGCTCGGGATTGAGAAAGCGCTCGAAGAGCTGCACGTAACGGATCTGGTCCACGTTCGCGATGTCCAGCAGGTAGGAGACGAGCGAACCGGCGGCGCTGCCGCGCGCCACGCACGCCACACCCATTTCGCGGCCCTTCGCGACGAAGTCCGCCGTGAGGAGGAAGTAGCTGATGAACCCGGTCTTCTCGATGACCGTGAGTTCGAGCTGGAGGCGGTCGAGGACGAGTTTGATGGCAGCGGCGACTGCGGGGTCGAGGGTCGAGGGTTGAGAGTCGAGTGCCGGAGATGCGCCATCACTCGACTCTCGACCCTCAACTCTCGGCCCTTGGTAAGTCGGCAGCCGCCACGGCTCGCGAATCCCTTCGACCACGAACGTGTTCCCGACCGCCTTCACCGCGAGCGTGTAGCGGCGGCCGAGTCCCTCCGCGAGCAGCTTCCGCAAGTAACCCTCGCGCGTGTAAGTCTCCGGCGGATGAAAGACCGGGTAATGCAGCGTCTTGAAATCGAACTCCACGTTGCACTTCTCCGCGACCTCCACCGTGTTCGTCACCGCCTCGGGCGTCTCGGCGAAGAGCGCCTTCATCTCCTCCGCGCTGCGGAGATAAAACTGCCCGGGCACGTAACGCGGCTTGGTGTCCGACAAGTTCACCTGCCGCCCGATGCACACGAGGCAATCGTGCGCGGCGGAGTGCCCCTTCTCGACGTAGTGCACGTCGTTGGTCGCGACCAGCTTGAGGCCGAACTCCTTCGCCCACGGGATGAGATGGCGGTTCACCTTCGCCTGCTCGGGGATGCCGTGG
>JBJTAU010000472.1:0-9948 GCA_046090965.1 Limisphaerales bacterium
AGTATCTCCTTCGTTGCGAAGCCGAATGGCGCGGTCGCCAGGATGCGCTCCGAATCCTCGATGAAGTGCTCGACGCGCTGAAAGCCGGAGACATCAGCGCGCTCGGCGCGGCCACGACGCGCAACTTCCGCGAGCCAATCCAAGCCATCATCCCGTGGGCCTCCACTGCGTTCACCGAGCAGCTCATCGAGCGCGTCAGCCGCGAGTTCGGCGATGACTTCTGGGGCTTCTGGATGCTCGGCGGCATGAGCGGCGGCGGCATGGGATTCATCTTCGCGCCGCACCGTAAGGCTGAGGGCCAGCGCCGCCTGCAGGAAATCATGTCAGCGACGAAGCGCGAGTTGCAGCACGCGCTGCCGTTCGCAATGGGGCCGGTCGTCTTCGACTACGCGATCAACGAACGTGGCACCTGGGCCGATCTGCTTGCTGCTGATGCCGCGTTGATGCCCGCCGGCTACTACGCACTCACGGTGCCCAAGCTGCTTCGCACCGATCGTCAGGAGCTGCCCGCCGCGCGTCGCGCTGAGTTGGACAAGTTCGCCGCCGCCTGCCGCACGAAGCCTGAGCTGCGCGGCATGGTGCAGACACTTTTCGACACGATGTTCCCGCGTCTCAAGGAAGAGAAAGCCGGTGCGCAATCGCTCGACGAGTTGCTCGCCACGAACGGCTTTGATCGCGATGCGCACGAAGCGATCCGCGCGGATTTGAAAGCGGGCCGCATCGGCCTCGCGCAAAACCGGCTGCCTGCGAACACGGTCATCGAGGACGTGCGCGCCGAAGACGTGACCGCGACGGCGCAATCGAAGGCGATGCGCGAACGTGGCCTCGCCGCGCTCCGCAATGGCGAAGCTGCTGTGGTCACCTTGTCGGCGGGGGCTGCGAGCCGCTGGACACAGGGCGCGGGCGTGGTGAAGTCGCTGCATCCGTTCTGCAAACTCGGCGGACGCCACCGCACCTTTCTCGAAGTTCACCTCGCGAAGTCGCGGAAGATTTCGCAGCTCGCGGGCACGCCGGTGCCGCACATCTTCACGACGAGTTATCTCACGCACGGGCCGTTGTCCGAGTTTCTCGCAGCGAACAGCAACTACGGCTACGCCGGTCCGCTCGTGCTGAGTCGCGGTGCGAGCGTCGGCCTGCGGCTGGTGCCCACGGCGCGCGACCTGCGCTGCGCGTGGGAGGAGATGCCGCAGCAAGTCCTCGACGAACAGCAGCAGAAGGTCCGCGACTCACTGCGTGCCGCGCTCCTGCGCTGGGCTGAGAGCGCGGGCGAGGCGGTGGACTACCGCGACAACCTCGCGTTGCAGTGCCTGCACCCCGTCGGCCATTTCTACGAAGTGCCGAACCTGCTGCGCAACGGCACGCTGGCCGCGCTGCTTCGCGAGCGACCTCAGCTCAAGACGCTGCTGCTCCACAACATTGACACGACCGGCGCGAACCTTGATCCGGCGTTGCTCGGCCAGCATCTCGCGAGCGGCGCGACGTTGAGTTTTGAGGTCATCACGCGGCGCTTGGAAGACCGCGGCGGCGGCCTCGCGCGCGTGGATGGGCGCACGCGGCTCGTCGAGGGGCTGGCGATGCCGCACGAGGAACTGGAGTTCGGCTTGAGCTATTACAACTCCATGACGACGTGGATCGACGTGGATGGCTTTCTCCGCGCCTTGCAGCTCACGCGCGAAGATTTGCTGGCGGCGAACGAGGCGAAAATTTCCGCTGGCATCCGCGCGCTCGCCGCAAAGGTGCCGACTTACATCACGTTGAAGGACGTGAAAAAACGCTGGGGCCACGGGCAGGAAGATGTTTTCCCGGTCGCGCAGTTCGAGAAGCTTTGGGGCGACCTCACCGCCGTGCCGGAGATTGATTCGCGTTTCCTCGTAGTGGACCGCGCGCGCGGCCAGCAACTCAACGAGCAAGCGCAGCTCGACGGCTGGTTGCGCGATGGCTCGGCCGCCTACGTCGAGAGCTTGTGTGCTTGGGCGTGACGTCAGGGCGGGAAGCCGATCGCCAATTTCACGGCTGAGTATTCGGGGTGAATCTTCCCCTCGCGCGTGCGGATGATCAGGTCCGGCTCTGTCCAGGTCTGCCCGCGAAACCACTCGGGCAAATCCGTTGCGCGCATCATCCCAAACAGGCCGATCAACGGCGGGTCGCCTTGGCGGAACACGACGGGGCGCCGCCTCACCACTGCCAGGCCAGCCTCGCCTGCGCCCGCCTCCACCCGCGCCAACTGCGCCGGCTCCCACGGAAACACACAAGCGAAGAGACCTCCCTGCGCGAGCTGCTTCGCTGCCGTGGTGCAATAGTCCGCCACCGTGCCGCGCAGCTCGAAGCGGCACGCGAGTTTCTGTGGATGCTCGCTCTCCACCCCTGTGCCCGGCGGAAAATACGGTGGGCTGCCGGTAATGAGATCGAACCGCTCCGTTGCCCGCAGCACGCCCTCCTCGCGGAAATCCCCCTCACGGATATCGTAGCGGGCCTCGACGCCGTTGAAGCGCGCCGACTTCCGGGCCAGCGCCACGCTCGCCGCCTGCGCCTCCACGGTCACCAGCCGCGCGCCGGGCAACCGCCACGCCACGATCATCCCCACCGTGCCAATGCCGCTGCCGAGGTCCAAGGCCGTCCGCGCTGCGGGACACCAACTCGTGCCATACCACGCGGTGAGGATGTCGTCCGTCGAGAAGCGATGGCCATCGCGCAATTGGAACAGGCGAAAATTCCCGCTGATGGCGTCCCGCGTTTCATCCGGGCCAACGGTCAGGCCGGCCGTCAAGCCCGGCGGCACCGGGCCGGGTTTGGCCCAGCCTTTGAAATGTGTTTCACCTGCATTCACTGGTGGAAGTTCCTTCAAATGCCGCTCCTTGTAGGGCTGGCTGACAGTCTGGGCAAGCCACGTCGCACCGGACTGGGTGCTCTGCGCTCTCTCGCAGCAAATCCCTGCGTCCGGGTTTGCAAACCCTTCTGCCGCGCGTAATGTCCCGCCATGGCCGAGCCGAAGAAAAAGCCGGTGCCCCGCGAGGAACCCAAGACCACTGAGCCTTCGCCGCTTTCCACTCCGCTGGCCGACCTGCTCCCCCGCGAGGAACTGGACCAACTCTCCACCCTCCAACTCGTGGACCTCATCACGAGCAAGCTGCCGCCGCGCCACGCGTCCATCTTCGACATGGTCTATCTGCGCGAACGCATCGCGGCGATGGAGGAGATGAACGAACAGGCGCGCGCCGCCCTCGAAAAGATGGACGCCGCCATCGAGAAGCTCCGCTCGCCCGCCTTCCGCGTCGGCACCTTCCTCATGCCGGTGGATAAGGACAAAGCCCATGTCTGCCTCGGCGGCACGGACTACGTTTGCCGCGTGGACCCGGCACTCCCGCTTGCCAGTCTGCAAACCGGCCAGCGCGTCCTCTGCAACGAAGCCTTCGCCGTCGTGCAAGGCCTCGGCTTCGACCGCAACGGCCCCATCGTCCGCGTGGACGAACTCCTCTCCGACGGCCGACTCCGCATCGGTCAGGAAGCCGGCATCAACAATCTCGTCATCCAGCGCTCCGCGTTGCTCGCAAAGGAAAAACTCAAGCCCGGCATGGACGTGCGGCTCGACGTGAACCACCGCGTCGCGCTCGAAGTCATCGGGGTCGGCAAGCGCGTCGAGCGCGCGCTGGAGACCGTCAGCGAACTCCCGTGGTCAGCCATCGGCGGACAGGACGAAGCCGTGCGCGCCATCCGCGACGCCATTGAGCTGCCCTTCCTCCACCGCGACCTGTTCAAGAAGTTCGAGCATTCGGTGCCGAAAGGTTTTCTCCTCCACGGCCCGCCCGGCTGCGGCAAGACGCTGCTCGGCAAGGCCACCGCCTACAACCTTCGCCAGCAGATCAAGTCGCAGACCGGCGTGGACCATCCGGAGTTTTTCCTGCACGTCAAAGGCCCGGAAATCCTCAACATGTGGGTCGGCGAGAGTGAGCGGCAGGTGCGCGACCTCTTCGCCCAATGCCGCGAGCGCGCGAAGGACGGCGCGCTGGCGTTCCTCTTCATTGACGAGGCCGAGAGCATCCTCGGCACACGGCGTGCGGGTCGTTACTCGGGCATCCTCAGCACGCTGGTGCCGATGTTCTGCACCGAGATGGACGGCCTCGAGCCGCTCACCAACGTCGTCGTCATCCTCGCCTCGAACCGTGCGGACCTGATTGATCCGGCCATCCTGCGGCCCGGACGCATTGACCGCAAAATCCGCGTCCGCCGCCCGGACAAAGCTGGCGCGCAAGCCATTTACGAAATCTACCTGCGCGAAACCCTGCCGCTCGCCGAGCCGAAGGCCGCCCTCGCCCGCGCCGTGACCGACGCGCACTTCGCCCGCACGCCGGACAACGAGTTCCTCGAAGTGAACTTCCGCAGCGGCCGTCGCGAAATGCTCTGCCGCGGCGACCTCGCCAGCGGCGCGATCATCGCCGCCGTGGTGGAACGCGCGAAGTCCCTCGCCATCCGCCGCGCCATCGAGACCAAGGCCAGCGACACGCAGCTCACCCGCGCCGACCTCCTCACCGCCCTCCGCCTCGAATACGAGGAGAATGACCTCTTCCCCGCCACCGACCTGACCGAAGACTGGCTCAAGCTCACCGACTTCGACCCCGAGAACGTGGTGAAGCTCGGCCCGGTTCGGGCGCGGAAGACGGAGCGAAGCGGGGTGGTATGATACGCCGCGAAGTCATCGTTGCTTGGGTCATCAAATGGGGACTTGCCTCTCCCATTCTTGTCGTGACCGTTCTCGGTGTTTGGGCGGCAGCATGGTGGATCGCAACGGCAATGCCCATGACGACTGAGGCAGCCAGAAAGAAGACCAGCCTCAGCCTCGCCAAGTTCCGCATGTTCTCCCAGCTCGCCTTCCATCCGGAAGAAGTCGTTCCGAAGGCTTACGCAGAGGGGATGGATTTAATTCCCGGCACCGATCAGTTCGTCATTGTTTCGGCCGAAAGACTTTGGTTGCGGCCGGGATTTAAGGCGGACATACCGAACTGGTTCCTTTCAGATTGGTATCTGCTCCCCGAGCCTTATTTGCGGAAACACCGAGCCCAACTAAAGGATTCCCAGCGAGTCTATCGCGAGCACGGCGCGGGCTTCGAGGTGATGACGGTGCATACCAATCTGCTGGCTGAGGTGCAGGGCTTTTCTTGGTCCACGTTTCCGCCGGACACTGGCGGCGCGAATCTGAGATTCCCGCTCATGTGGTCCAAGCATCCTGAATTGTGTGGCGGGGTCAGATATGTGCTCGACATCAGTGGCTGGAGTCTCAATCCCATGCCGGAGTCTGATTTCACCAACTATCTCCGAGGGGCCGAGGCTTGGGTCCGTCGGGATGCGCCGGACGCGTGGATTGATACCTTGCTCACTTCGGACACCCGAGGGGATGTGCATAACGGCATCACCCTCCTTCTCCGCCAAAGCCCGACGAACCTGGTGTCGCGCCTCGGCAAAGCGTGCGAAGGGAACAACGCTCATTCAGTCTCGGATGCTTTGAATGTGTTAGCGCAATACCGGACCGAAGAGGCGGTTCAAGCACTGGCCCGCGTCTGCGAGTTCCAGCCCAAGAGCGGCCATGCGAGGGGAAGAGCTGTTCGGCTACTCAAGAATCTCACCAAAGAGTCGGACGCAAAGGTCCGCGCAGCCGCCGACGCCGCATTGGAGAAATTGTAGCACTCGCAGGCCACCTAGATTTCTTGGGCTCCAACTTATGCATCACCTGCCGTCCAAATCAGTGTTTAATCCGTGTTCCATCTGTGGCTAAAGAACCTCCCATCCTCTTCGGCATCGAGACCGAATACGGCATCGCGCGGGACGGCGCGGAGGACTTGGACGTGGTGGCGGAGTCCATCGCGCTCGTGCGCAGCGCGATGGAGCCGGGCGTGCGGATGCGCTGGGATTACGAGGCCGAGAACCCGCACCACGACGACCGCGGCTGGGACGTGCCCGAGCTGCGGCAGGACTTCGACGAGGCGGATTATTTCGAGCAGGACACGCACCGCGAGCTGACCTTCGCCGAGATCAAGAGCGACCTCGCGCTGGGCAACGGCGCGCGCTTCTACAACGACCACGCCCATCCCGAATACTGCACGCCCGAGTGCAGCACGCTGGCCGAGTTGGTCGCGCACGACCGCGCGGGCGAGCGCGTGGTGATGGCCTGCGCCCAGCGGCTCTCGCAGGCGCGTGGCGCAACGGTGCGGCTCTACAAGAACAACACGGACTTCCGCGGCCACAGCTACGGCTGCCACGAGAACTACCTGCTGCCCCGCGCGCTGCCGTGGGACCGGCTGGCGGCGGGCGCGCAGGCGTTCCTCGTCACGCGGCAGATCTTCGCTGGCGCGGGCAAGTTCGCCCTCGAGGCGGAGGACAAGTTCGTCTCGCCGCACTTTCAAATCGCCCAGCGCAGCGACTTCTTCAGCGAGTTGCAGAGCGTGGACACGATGCAGAAGCGCCCGCTCATCAACACCCGCGACGAGCCGCACGCCGACCCGCACCAGTGGCGGCGTTTCCACGTCATCATCGGCGACGCGAACCTCTCGCCCTTCGCCACGCGGCTGAAGGTGGGCACCACCGCGCTGGTTCTCGAAGCCATCCTTCGCGACCCGCGCCGCGCCTTCCCGCAACTCGCCGATCCACTCGCCGCGCTCCCCGCCATTTCGCGCGACCCGCGCCACCGCTGGGAGGTGAAGCTGGCGAACCGCCGCGCCTCCACCGCGCTCGCCGTGCAGCGCGACTACCTCGCGGCGGTGCGGGAACTTTGCGACCTGGGCCAGCCGGAGCGCACCGCACTGGTGGCCGATTGGGAAGCCGTGCTCAAGGACCTTGAAACCGATCCCCTGCTCTGCCGCGATCGACTGGACTGGGTCGCGAAGCTCGCGCTCATCCGCGAGTTCCAAGCCGCACAGAACCTCGCAGACGACGCCCCATGGCTGCAAAGCCTCGACCTCGAATATCACCGGCTGGACTTCGGCGAGGGACTTTACTTCGGCTTGGAGCAGTCCGGCGCGATGCGCGAGGTGCCACCGGAAGCGGTCGTCCAGCAAGCGATGTTCGAGCCACCCGAGACGACGCGTGCGCTCGTGCGCGGCCGGCTCATTCAGCAGTTTTCCGCCGCCGTCCTCTCCGCGCAGTGGGACCACGTCACGCTGGCGTGCGGCGACGGCGAGTTGAAGGTGTCGCTGCTGGAGATGTTCGCGCCGGAACGCATCGCGTTCGTAGCTCAAGCCATCGCGGAGTCCAACTCACCGGCGGAATTGCGCGAGCGGCTCTTCCGTGCCACTGTCCGCCAGTAACACTATGCCCGACCAAGCCCAAAAGACCCGCCCGGTGACACCCGGCCCCAGCGGCGGCGGGGGCGACGGCCCCAGCGCGCCGAAGGTGGACAAGCCCAACGTCGAGGAACTCCTGAAGCGCATGAAGAAGGTGGACCCGGATCAGGCCAAGCGTTACCGCCAGCGCACTGGGCAATGAGCGCGCCCCCGCAAATCTCCGGCGACGTCCTCTCGCTGCTCGCCGCGCACAACGTGTCGCCCCTCCGCGCGGAGTCTTCGCAGGCCGCGCCGGTGCAGACGCAGGCGACGACGGTCTTCGCCTTCCACTTCGCCGACGGCGTGCTCATGGCCGGCGACCGGCGCGCGACGGCGGGCAACGTCATCGTCACCGACCGCGTGGACAAGGTCATCGAGCTGGACGCGCACTCGCTGCTCGCCATCGCGGGGGTTCCGGCCACGGCGTTCGAGATGGCGCGCGTGCTGCAAACGTCCTTCGAGTATTACCGCCGCAGTCAGCTCCAGCCGCTCAGTCTGCCGGCCAAGGTCCGCGCGCTCGCCCGCCTATTGCGCGACAATCTCCCGATGACCATGCAAGGCGTCGGCGTGGTGGTGCCGCTCTTTGCGGGCGTGGACAGCACGACGCAGCCGCCCCAGCCGCAGATATTCTTCTACGACCCACACGGCGCGCAGTTTCAGGCCGTGGGGCACGCGGCGAGTGGTTCGGGTTCGCAGACCATTCGAAGCGTCCTGAGCTTCCAAGCGCGCTACGGCCAGCCGAAGCCCTCCGAGATGAAGCTGCCCGAGGCCGTGCGGTTCGCGCTGCGCCTGCTGATGACGGCCTCGGAGTTTGACTCTGCCACCGGCGGCGTGCGGCCGGACACGCAGGCGTTTGCGACGCTCAAGGTGCTGCGTGCGTCCGGCGTGGAGACCATCGCCGATGCACAGCAGGCGGAGTGGCTGCGGGGCTGAATCGAAGGAGATCACGCCCTTCGGCCGAGGAAGATTTTTCGTGCGGACTGATTACGATTCTGTGACAACTGCCGCATATGTTTTCACTCGCCCGACTTTTCGGTAAGGAAGACCGCTTCTTCGGACTTCTGGAAGCCAGCGCCGAGGAGGCGCGCCACAGCGTGCAGGCCATGGTCAAGCTCGCCAAGAACGCCGGCCAGCCCGGCAGCTTGGAGGAGTTCGTCGCCTCGCGCCGCGCGGACAAGAAGATCACCCAGGAAATCAGCGAGGCGCTCACCACCACCTTCGTCACCTCGCTCGAGCGCGAGGACATCGAATCCCTGTCCAACGCGCTCTACAAGATTCCCAAGACGGTCGAGAAGTTCGCCGAGCGCATCAACCTCGCCCCCGAGCAGGTGCGGGGGCTGGACTTCTCCCGCCAGACCAAGCTCATTGAGCAGGCCGTCGAGACACTCGTGACCATGGTGCGCGGGCTGCGCCGCCCGGACATCGCACAGGTCAAATCCCTCAACGACCGCCTCCAGCAGCTCTAGGGCGACGCCGACAAGGCCGTATTGGAACTGCTCCGCGAACTCTACCAAGGCCAGCATCCGCCGCACAAAACGGTCTTGCTGAAGGATCTTTTCGACCTGCTCGAGAAGGTCATTGACCGCTGCCGCGACGCCGGCAACGTCGTCACTCACATCGTCCTCAAAAACTCCTGACCCGCGATGGAACTCGTCATCACGGTCGTGCTTGTCGCGCTGGTGTTCGAATACATCAACGGCTTCCACGACACGGCCAACTCCATCGCTACCGTCGTCTCCACCAAGGTGCTCACGCCGCGCCAGGCCATCGTGCTGGCGGCGACGACGAACCTGGCGGGCGCGCACTTCGGCACCGCAGTGGCCAAGACGATTTCCTCCGGCCTGGTGGACGCGAAGTTCGTCACCACACATACGATCATCTGCGCGCTGCTTGGTGGCATCGTGTGGAACCTGCTGACCTGGTGGTTCGGACTGCCCTCCAGCTCGACCCACGCGATGGTCGGCGGCCTCGTCGGCGCGACGCTCGCCTCGGCGAACGGCAACTGGAACGCGCTCATCTGGTCCAAGCCGCCCGCCGACGGCGCGCATTGGTATGAGGGTGGCGGACTGCTCTACAAAGTTGTCATCCCGATGGTCAGCTCGCCGCTGGCGGGGTTGATAGTTGGTTTCGTTGTGATGTCGTCGCTTTACATGCTCTGTCTGCGCTGGCGGCCGCGCACCGTGAGCAACACCTTCGGCAAGCTCCAGATTTTCAGCGCGGGCTACATGGGTTTCAGCCACGGCCAGAACGACGCGCAAAAAACGATGGGCATCATCGCGCTGGCGCTGCTGGCAGGCACGAAGTCCGGCGAACTCGCCAATGCGCCGGAGTGGCTGCACTTCCTGCGCATTGAAAGCCTCGGGCCGAAAAGCGACCAGATTCCAACCTGGATCAAAGTGGTCTGCGCCTTGACCATGGCCGCCGGCACCGCCGCCGGAGGCTGGCGCATCATCAAGACCCTCGGCCACAAGATGGTGAAGCTCCAGCCCGTGCATGGCTTCGCCGCCGAGACTACCGCCGCCACCGTCCTTTTCGTCGCCGCCAAGCTCGGCATGCCCGTCTCGACCACGCACGCCATCACCACCAGCATCATGGGCGTCGGCACCGCCAAGCGGTTCAACGCCATCCAATGGAGCGT
>JBJTAU010000473.1:0-2596 GCA_046090965.1 Limisphaerales bacterium
GGTAGCGGGCTTCGGCACGGGAGCCGGAGCCACCGGGGCTGGGGCGGTAGGCGACTCGGTCTTCTTCTTTTCCTTCTTCGTCTTGTCAGCGTGCCGGCCCGTGCCATCGCCATCGTCGAGGATGCCACCGGCGGGATTCAGCTTCGCGAGCGCGGCGGTGAGTAGCGTGCGCGCGGCCTTGCTCGCGTCCGTGTCGGCACTCGCGGCGACCAGCTTCTCCTCAAAGGGCGCCTTGCTCATGTCGAAGAGTTCGCCTTTCTGGTTCAGCTTCCAGCCGTCGGAGCGCACCCACCACTCTCGCGCGAGTTCCATGAAGACGTGATCGCGCGGGTTGCCGCGCGCGCCCCGGATTTGCGGGCCGAAGCTGCGGCCATCGAGCAGTTTGTCCTTTGGAAGCGTCGCGCCGGCGAGTTCGGCGAAAGTCGGCACTAGGTCGGTGGCATCGAGGAAGTCGGCGCAGACTTTTCCGGCGGGCGTCACGCCGGGCCAGTTCACGATGAATGGCACGAGCGCGCCGCCTTCGAGCATCGCGCCTTTCTGGCCGGAGAGCCGCTGACCGCCGATGGTGGATTTGTCGGCCCACTTCGCGCCGGTGCCGTTGTCGCCCATGAAGACGAGCAGCGTCCGCTCGCGCAGTTTCAACTCGTCGAGCTTCGCGACGAGCTTGCCGACGAGCTTGTCCATGTAGGCGCAGTTGTCGGCCATGAGGTCGGCGGGGTTCGGCGTGCTGTCGGGCGTGCGCATCAGCTCGCCGTGCACGTGCGACATCGAGTAGTAGATGTAGAATGGGTCGTTGCGGTGCTTCGTGATGAACTCGACTAGGTGGGCATGCATGAGGTCGGGCATGTATTCGCGGTCGCGGAGGGCCTTCTCGTTCCCGTTGACCCAGTATTTTTCCGCCTTCGCGTTCGACTGTGCCCAATACACCCCGCTGCCGCGAAACCTGAACTCATCATCGAAGTCGAACTCCCTTGGCCCGAGCGGGAGCTGGCCCCACTTGCCGATGCAGGCGCTCACGTAGCCCGCGCCTTTCAGATACTGCGGCATGAAGGTCTCAACCTCGCGCTTCATGCGGCCCGTCGCGTCCTGGTTCGTCGCGCCGGTGCGGAACGCGTAGCGGCCTGTCATGATGAGCGCGCGCGACGGCCCGCACAGCGGCGCGGTGTAGAAGTGCGTGTAGCGCGTGCCCCCGGCGGCGAGTTGGTCCACGTTCGGCGTCCGGTAGTTGTCCGCGCCGTAAGCGCTCACGTTCCCGATGCCGAGATCGTCGGCGAGGATGAAGATGATGTTGGGCTTCGCGGGCGCGGCAAAGAGATGGCCGCCGAGCGCGTAAAACAGCGCGACAAAAACCGTGAGTCGTTTCATGATCACTTCGCGTTCGGGTTCTTGCCGCCACCGGTGATGAACTCTTCGCGGGAGACGAAGCCGTCCTTGTTCGCGTCGAATTTGACGAACCGCTCTTTGGCGGCCTCCTGGTCGGATTGTTTGGCGAGATATTCGGCGAGCGTCAGCTTCGCTTTGCCAGGGTAAAGCCGGTCAAAGCGCGCGCCGCGATCTTCGTCGTCGGCTGCGGCGGCTTTCTTTGCAGTCGGCTTAGGCTTGCCGCTGCCTTTGGGCTTCTGGCCGTCCTCGTTCACGGAGGAGCCGACGGGCGGAAGAAATCTTGCGAACGATTCGATGAGCGCCTGGTGCTCGGGCTTGTCGGCCAGGCTCACGGTTTCGGCGGGGTCGTTGAGTTCGTCGTAGAGTTCGGTGGCGATGCTTTTCGCGCCGTTGCGTTGACGCCAGAAGGTGCAGCGCCAGCGCTCGTCGCGGATACTGTAGCCCATCGCGGGGCCTTCCGACGTGCTGCGAGGATATTGGCTGATGGCGACTTTCTGCTTCGCCGCGCTGGGGTTTTCGATGAACGGCTTCAAGCTCTTGCCGTCAAGCCCAGCAGGAATCGCCAGCCCGCACACGTCGGCAAGCGTCGGATAAATGTCCACGAACTCCACGGGTGCGTCGCACTTCCGCCCGGCGGTCTTCGCGCCCGGCACGCTCAGGAGCAACGGCGCGCGGGCGGCGAGCTCGAAGTTCGTGTGCTTGTGCCAGAGGCCGTGGTCGCCGAGCTGCCAGCCGTGGTCGCCCCAGAGGACGATGACGGTGTTGTCGGCGAGACCTTCCTTCTCCAGCGCGTCTAGCAAGCGGCCGATCTGCGCGTCGGTGTAGCTGATGGAGGCGTAGTAACCGTGGCGGAGTTGCTTTGCGAAATCGGCGGGAATCGGATTCTCCTTCGGCACGCCGGGATAGTTGTGCAACTCGCCGTTGTTGTGTCCGGCGAACGCGGGCGCGCCCTTGGGCAGGTGGTCAATCGTCGGCAACGGAATTTTCTCCGGGTCGTAAAGGTCCCAGTATTTCTTCGGCGACACAAAGGGCAGGTGCGGCTTGAGGAAGCCGACGGCGAGGAAGAACGGCTCGCCCTTTTGCTTGAGAGCGTGCAGGCGCTTCACAGCCTCCGCGGCGGTGGCGCCATCGGGAAGTTCATCGTCGGACTTCGAGCTGGCCTCGAACGCTGGCCCGCCTTTGGCCGACTTGCCTTTCGCCGCGCGCTTATCGT
>JBJTAU010000474.1:0-3135 GCA_046090965.1 Limisphaerales bacterium
GGCCCGGACTGCGGCAGCACGCCGTAGAAGATGCCGCCGTAAGCCACGCCTACGCCGATGGCCCCGAAGACCGCGCGCCAACTGTCCATCAGAAATCCCGCGACGAGCAGATACACCACCAGCCCGTAAATCACCGAGCTGGCTCCGATGTGGACCGTGAGTTGACCGTCCGTCATGCCGCGCCCGATGAGCCACGTGCCCAGCCCACTCGCCAGCCAGATGATCGCCAGCGTGCGCCACGGGTGATACTTGCGATCCCAGAAGAGCAGCGTGAGCAGCACGAGCAGCGGCGCGGCGTTGGCGAGCAGGTGCGCCGCGTTGCCGTGCAGCAATGGGCTGAAGAGCAGGCCGATCAACCCGCGTTCATCCCGCGGCACAATGCCGAAGCCGGCGAAGGAGACATGCCCAACCAACTCGACGGCCTTGATGAAAAACATCAGGCCCACCAGCAGGAAACTGGCTTGCAGGGCGGACGTGAAGTTGTGCCGGCCGGAGCGGGCCATCGCGGCGCTGTTGTAATGAGCGGCACGAGACGGGGCCAATCATTTCCCGCGTCAGGCCACCAGCTTGTAGCCAACGCCATGCACCGTGAGCAGGTGCTGCGGCTCGCCGCCGTGGTCGCCGAGCTTCTTGCGGAGCTGGACGATGACCTGGTCCAGCGCACGCGTGGTGCCGTAGTAGTGGTAGCCCCAGACCTCGGTGAGCAACTGGTCGCGCGACATGACTTCACCCGGGTGTGCGTGGACGAGTTGGAGGAGCTTCAACTCCTTCGCGGTGAGTTCCTCGACGGTCTTACCGCGCCGGACTTGAAAGCACTTCGGATCAATGGTCGCTGCACCGATGGTGAACGGAGCGGTGCCGTCGGGAGCGGCTTTTGCCACGTCGTTGCCGGGCGTGCGGCGCAGCAGCGCGTGGATGCGAGCGAGCAGTTCGCGCACGCCGAAGGGCTTGGTCACGTAGTCATCCGCGCCGAGGTCGAGACCCACAACCTTGTCCAGCTCCTGGCCCTTGGCGGTGAGCATGAGGATGGGCGTGGCGACCTTCTTCGCGCGGAGCTGCTTGCAGATGTCGTAGCCGCTGAGACCCGGCAGCATCACGTCCAGCACGATGAGCGCGGGCTGATGGCACGCGACGGTATCGAGCGCCTGGTCGCCACGCGGACAGGCGAAAACTTCAAAGCCTTCGCCCCGCAGCACTTCCTCCAAACCGAGCCGGATGTGCGGGTCGTCTTCGACGATGAGGATGCGCGTCTTCACGGGGAAACAAAGAGATCGACGCTCGCGCGCCCTAAGCCAGCGGGCCGAGAGCTCTTCCGGGTGGAACGGCCAACTTGGCCGTTCTCGGCGGCAACCTGCCGCCGAGCTTCGGCACAGCCAACGCGCGGATTGCTTGAAGCGTTCTGGGCGCAGTTCAAGGGCCGGGCGGGTCGCCCGACGAAACGGGCCGGTGGCCCGTTCCACCCAGACAGAGTTTGCAACGTTCTGGTCAAGTTCATCCCCGCTCCCCCTTCGCCACCGGCAGCCGAAGCATGAAGCAGCTTCCACCGCCGTCGCGCGCCTCGTGGCTGACTTCGCCGCCGTGCGCGCGGGCAATCTGCCGCGCAAGCGTCAGGCCCAGCCCGCTGCCTTGGATGCCGCTGCTCAACGAATCATGCGCGCGGTAGAACTGCTCGAAGATGCGCTCCTCAGTGCCGGACGGCACGCCCAGGCCGCGATCCAGCACACGCACTTCGCGGAACGGCAGCGGCTGCGCGCACTGCCGTAGCTCGACGCGGATTTCCTTCTGACCATTGGAATACTTCTCCGCGTTCGAGAGCAGGTTCACGAGCACCTGCGCGAGCGCGTCGCGATCGCCGTTGACGAACACCGGCGCGGGCGGCGTGTCCAGCTCCAGCTTGAAGCCGGCCTGCTCCATGTGCGGGCGGTAGGTCTCCACCGTCTCGGTGACGACCGTGCCGAGGTCGCAGCGGGTGAAGGCGTATTTCTTCTCGCCGCGTTCCAGCCGCGAGAAATCCAGCACGTTGTTAATCAACCGTGTGAGCCGGGCGGCCTCGGCGGTGATGACTTGCAGGTAACTGCGCTGCTTGGCGGCATCCGTCACGCGGCCCTCGGCGAGCAGCTCGGAGAACATGCGGATGGAAGTCAGCGGCGTCTTCAGCTCGTGCGAGACGTTGCTGACGAAGTCGGTCTTCTGCCGCGCGAGCGTGAGCTGGCGGCGCAGGTCCGCGACGATGAGCCAGCCGCCCACGCCGATGGCCAGCACGAGCACCGCCACGAGCAGGCTGATGGTGAGCGTGAGCGTCTGCGCGGACTGGCCGAGCTTGTTCGGGTCGAGCAAGTAGACCGCCATCTCCCAGTGCGGCAGCGCCTCGCCGATTTCGGTCGCGACAAACGGGCGCTTCCACGAAGCGGGTTGGAAGTTTGCGTGGGAAACCGCGAGGGGCCGCGCGGTGTCATCGAGCAGCGCGACGCACACCTCCTCGTGCAACGGAGCTTCCACCTTCACGACGGGCCGGAGGTCGGCGATCAGGTTGGGCAGTTGCAACTGCGCGCCGAAGACGAGCTGCGGGTCGCGCGGCGGGCGATACCAGAACATCAGCTTGAGCTTGTTATCGAGCAAGCGCGCGAGTGTGCCCTCGGTCGAGTCACCGATGAGCTGGCGGAACTCGGCCTCGGCGACGGCGAGCTTCGTCTGATTGTCCAGCTCACCGGGATCCCTCGTCTGAAATCCTTGTCCGCCTTGGCCCCCCGCCGGCAGCAGCGCCTGCTGCGGCGTGACGTTGCGCTTGGGATTCTTCAGAGCGTATTCGTTCTTGAGCTGGTTGTCAGCCTGCCCGGCCAGCTGCTGGACTTGGGCGAGCTGACTTTCAGGCACCGCCTGCAGCTGCGTGGGGTTCGCCGGCTTCTCGTTCAGGCGCGAGAGGTTGAAGTTGCCCTTGGGCGTGTTCCAGTAAACCTCGACCGCCTCGCGATTGCCGAGGAAGGCCGAGTTCGCAATGCAGAAATTGCGTGCGTCCGGCCGGCCGAAGGGCGAGGGCGAAAGCAGGTTGCCCGAGAGCGTCACCACGAAACCCACGTCGGCGAGCGGCCAGGTCTTGCGCAGCGAGTCATCGAAGCGACGTGACAGGTCGGCGGG
>JBJTAU010000475.1:0-5527 GCA_046090965.1 Limisphaerales bacterium
CTGCGTGTGAGCCGAGCGACAGGTGAAGTCGCCGGCGAAATCACGGTCACTGCCGGCGAGTTGGAATGGCGCTTCATTCCCGCGCAACCGTGGCGCGCGGGCCCGCACGAACTGCGCGTGAACACGGCGATTGAAGATCACGCTGGCAACAGCCTCGCGCGGCCGTTCGAGGTGAACTTACAGCAGCGCGTTCCTTCGCGCGCGCTGCCGGCGGTCGAGGCGGAAGTCAGTCTGCCCTTCGCCGTGCGGTGAACGGAGCGCGGCGTTCATGCCGCAGAAATGCAGCTCCACGCCTCGATGTTCGGCTGCAGTGATTTTGCCGGATGTCCCTGCGGCATGAATGCCGCGCTCCTTCACTTCCCGCCGATGCACCAGAGCGCCTTGTGCGTGCGGATGAGCAGGTCGCCGTTGGCGGGGACGATGGAGCTGTTCGAGCGTTCGCCCAGCAAGTTGGTGCCGAGCAGTTCAAACGTGGGGCTGGCCTTGAAGACGAAGCACGCGCCGCCTTGCGTGATCGTGTAGCACTTGCCGTCGGCCAGCAGCACGCTGCTCCAGTTCGCGCCCGTGGCCGCCGGGCTGGTGAGGCGTTCGTTCCAGACCTGCTTGCCGGTTTCGAGGTTGAGGCACATCGCTGTGCCGGGGTCGTTGTGAATGTAAATGTGCCCTTCGTGAATCACGCCGGAGCCGATGCGCTGCGGTGAACTGGGGTGATGCCAGAGGCGGTGCGACATGGTGACGTCGCCGCTGCCGCCGGTGCGCACGGCAAGCGCCATGCCATTATAGCCGCCCATGCTCACCACGATGCCGTCCGCGTGAAGCGGGCTGGTGTAAACCAGCGGGTTCAAGCCGGCGCAGGTCCAGCGCTCCTTGCCGGTGGCGGGATCGAGCGAGCAGACGCGGCCGGGCCAGGACATGAGCAGCGAGTCCTTGCCGCCCTCGCTGATGATGACCGGCGTGGTCCATGAGCCGATCCACTTGGCAGGGCGCGCGGCCTTCTTGTCCGCGGGCGGGTCTTTGTGCGCCGGCGGCGGAGCCCCGGCGTCGCCGCCAGCCTCGTCGTTCTTCCAAACCGTTTTGCCGGTCTGCTTGTCCACGGCGAGGAGGTAAGTCGTTTCGCCGGGGCCGAAGTTGAGGAAGCAAAGGTTCTTGTAGATGACGGGCGACGCCGCATTGCCCCAGATGTGAATCTGCCGTCCCAGATCCGCGCGCTTCCAAAGTTCCTTGCCGCTGAAGTCGTAGCAATACAGCCCGTCGCGGGCGAAGGACACGATCACCCGCTCGCCGTCCGTCACTGGCGACGCCGAGCAATAGGGGTTCGTCCCGTGCGTCGGCTCCTTCTCTTTCGTCGTCACGCCCACCTGCCAGAGCAACTTGCCGTCGGTGCGGTTGAGGCACATGAGCGTGCGGCGGTCGCCTACGGGCTGCGTGACGAAGATGCGGTCGCCCCAGACGATGGGCGTGGAGTTGCCGGCCTCCGGCAGCGGCACACGCCAGCGGACGTTCTCGTCCTTGCTCCATTTCACCGGGAGATTCTTCTCGGTGGAGACGCCGTCGCCGTTCGCGCCGCGCCAGGCAGGCCAGTTCGCGGCGGAGCAGGGCAGGGCGGCGAGGTGGAACAGCGGAACGAAACGGAACGATCTTTTCATGGCAACACAGAGGCAGACGCGGCGGAGCGGGGCGACTTTCAGGGAAACACCCCGCCGCGCTGCACTTGCGCGTGGACGCCGCCGCGCGACGGAAATACTCTCCCGCCCTCGACATGAGCAGTCACGCGCCGCAACTCAGCCCGCCGGCCAAGGCCAACATCCCCACGCACATCGCCATCATCATGGATGGCAACGGCCGCTGGGCCCAGACCCGCGGCCTCCCGCGCGTCGAGGGCCACCGCAACGGCGTCGAGTCCGTGCGCGCCACCGTGCGCACCTGCGGCGAGCTCGGCGTCAAGTATCTCACCCTCTACGCCTTCTCCGTCGAGAACTGGAACCGCCCCAAGGACGAGGTGGACACGCTGATGAAGTATCTCGCCCGCTTCTTGAAGAACGAGATCGGCGAACTGAACAAGAACAACGTCCGCCTTGAAGCCGTCGGGCAGATCTACCGCCTGCCTGAGTTCGTGCAGGAACAGCTTGCGAAGACCAAGGCTGCGCTGGCCAAGACCACCGGCCTCACCCTCATCCTCGCCCTCAGCTACGGCGGGCGCACGGAACTCATCGAAGCCACGCGCGCCATCGCGCAGCAGGTGAAGGCCGGGAAGCTCGATCCCGCCGAGATCAACGAGCAGGTCATCGCGCAGAACCTCTACACCCACGCCTATCCCGACCCCGACCTGCTCATCCGCACCAGTGGTGAGCTGCGCGTGAGCAACTTCCTCCTCTGGCAAATCTCCTACGCGGAATTTGTCGTCACCCCCACGCTCTGGCCGGACTTCCGCAAGCCGCAGCTCTACGAGGCGCTGGAGGAATACACCCGCCGCCACCGCCGCTTCGGCGGATTGTAGGCTGGCGGCAAGGTTCTGCTCTGGCGCCGGCGGCGGTGGAGCGCACGGTGCGCTCACACTTGAGCGGCTTGGGAGGCTGCGAAAGGAATTTGGCCGAAGGCCGAAGGCCCGCAGGGCCGAGCGAGCGGGCGCGAGCGAGTCCAACTCCCGCGACGCTCGAACGGACGGAGGAGAGGCCGATCGCTGCAGCGTTCTCGTTAGGCGACGGAGGCTGCGTGGGTGGCGACCGCCGCCACAAAGGCCGCTATCAGAGGCGACGGGCGACCTGCCAACGCCGCTCGCTCAGGTTGGAAAAGCGTGGCCACCACGAACGGATGGCCAGCCAACTCCACAGCGCGCACCTCTCCGGCGTCGTCCTCGGCACTCACGTGCAACGGACCTGAGAGTAGTGCGGCACGGAAGGCCGGGTTGAGGCCGTAGCGGCAGCGATAACCCTCAACGCATTCCGGAGCATTGTAGGCAGCGGCTAAACGCGAGCCGGCCACCAAACGGACACGGCCAGTGGTTTCCACCATTGCGCAACTCAGCGGGGAAATGACCAGGCGGGCAGCGTCGGGCGCGGTCTCGGCGTGTTCGGCATCCGCCCAGCCGAGGACATGGCGGGAATACTCCAGCACAACGTGCTGAAAGCCACCGCAGGTGCCTAGAAACGGGCGGCCTCGCTCGCGCGCGAAGCGGATGGCGCACAATGCTCCTTCCATACTGCGGTAGGGACTGGCCGGCACGCACCAGAGGCCATCAAAATCCGCGACGCGAGCCGCAGAGGTAATCTCCTCGGTGGGCACCCACTCGTGCGTGATGGCTGCACCCATGGCAGCAGCGGCTTGGATCAAGGCTTGGGGAATGGCTCGGTGGGCAGGCACAGCGGCATCGTAGTCGCCGACCAAACCGATGTGGTTGGCAGAAGTCATTGGTGGGGCAGAATGCGTGAAGTCACCTAACGCGAAAGGTCAGCGACCCAGCCTCGGCGGCGGCGGAGCGCACGGCGCGCTCACGAACTCCCGCGACGCTCGAACGCACGGCGGAGAGGCCATTCGCTGCAGCGCCCTGCTTAGGCCACGTCGTCGTCATCTCACATCCCCGGTATGCCGCGAAAAACCCCGCCTTCGTCAACCAACCCTGCGAACTCCTCGAAGCCCATGTTGGCAATCGAAAGGTTGTTGTCTATTGAGGCGACCTGCGCTGCGACAGCGCGAAACTGACGGCCACGCTCCTCGCCCAAATCCACGACGAGAAGCGGATAGTCCGGCATGGAAATCGCAGTGCCATCCGCAACCACGATGAAGCTGTGCGGATAATCCTCTAGCAACGCCGCCATGACCTGCTCGACGTTTGCGCCGCTGTTCGCGCGGTCGTCCACAATCTCCATGTTGAAGATGAACATGTCGCCCGGCTCGCTGGCTGCCGCCTTGAGCTTCTGCCACGCGCTCGCGTTGGCGAAATCGGTGCGAACCAAAAGGGCGTTTTCGGAGGATGGAATCTTCATGCGTGTGTGGTGTTGCGTGGTGGCCTAGCGTTATGGTTGAGCGACTGGATTGTCGTTGTTCAGGGTGATCGGGCAGGACGCTAAAACCGGGGCCACGCCCTGTCCAGCAGGCAGCTTGCTCTACACCGGGAGCTCAGTTTCGAACCGGGAAAAGCAACCCCTTCTTCTGGCCCTTATTCTTGGCGAGCGAACGTTGGTCGCAGTTCAGTTCAGCCGGAAGCTGTCGGTGCCGCACAGCCGCCGAACAGCGGCCATCAAGTCTTGGTAGCTGTAGGGCTTGGGCAGTAGCAGGTCCACGCCTTGGGTGCGCAGCGCCAGTTCGTCGGGCAAGCACATCGCGCTGCCGGTGGTCAGCAGCACCTTGGCGCGCGGAGCGAGGGCCCGGACGCGGCGGGCGAGTTCGAAGCCGCTCATGCCGGGCATGTTCAAGTCCGTCACGAGGAGTTCGAAACCTGTGGACGAGGCACTCATGTGCCCCAGCGCCTCGCAGGGGTCGGCGCAGGCGCACACGTCGGCGGTCGAGAACTTGCGGAGCATCAGCGCGGCGAGACTGAGCAGCGAGGTTTCGTCATCCACGACGAACCAGCGGGGCGTGGGGAGGGTGTTCATGGCGAGGAGCGTGGTCAGGTTCCCGGTTGCACGGGGTAACCTTTGCCACGGACGGGCCCCGTGCGAAATCGGGCCGTCTCAGTAGGGGCGGCACAGTAAGGGGAAAGCCGGATAACCCCTGAGTTTCTGGCGCGGTCAGGCCGTCGAAGTCCCGCTTCGCCACGGTTGGAAGATTGCGCGGCGGGGAAAACGATTGTTACTCTGTCGCCAATGAAATTTGCCTCGCTCCTGTTCACGCTCCTCGCCACTGCCACGCTCGTCATCGCCGCTGACAACTGGCCGCAGTTCCGCGGCCCGACGGGCGACGGCAAGTCCGACGCCAAGGGCCTGCCGGTGAAGTGGAGCGAGACGGAGAACGTGAAGTGGAAGACCCCCATCCACGACAAGGGTTGGTCGCAGCCCGTCATCTGGGGCGACCAAATCTGGCTCACCACCGCGACGAGCAACGGCACCGCGCTTTACGTGCTCACGCTCGACAAAAATTCCGGCCAGGTCATCCGCGACGTGAAGCTGTTCGACGCGCAGCAACCCGAGCTGTGGATGCGCTACAACAGCTACGCCTCGCCCACGCCAGTGATCGAGGAAGGCCGTGTGTATGTGAGCTTCGGCGAGGCGGGCACGGCTTGCCTCGACACCAAGACGGGCGCGAAGTTGTGGGAACGGCGCGACTTGAAGTGCAATCACTACCGCGGCGCGGGCTCTTCGCCCGTGCTCTTCAACAACCTGCTCTTCCTCCACTTCGACGGCGCGGACGACCAGTTCGTCGTCGCGCTCGACAAGGCGACGGGCAAGGACGTGTGGAAGGTGAAGCGCTCGACCGATTACCGCGACCTCGACGCCGCCGGCAAGCCGAAGGCTGAGGGGGACCTCCGCAAAGGCTACGCGACCGGGCAAATCGCCATCATCGAGGGAAAGCCCGTCCTCCTCAGCAACGG
>JBJTAU010000476.1:0-7157 GCA_046090965.1 Limisphaerales bacterium
CGGCCCAGTTGCTTGCCGACACCGGCCTCTCGGTCATCTCCGATGTGGACGACACCATCAAGGTCAGCCATGTCCGCGACCGGCGCGCGCTGTTGCGGAAGACCTTTTACGAGCCGTTCCAAGCCGTGGACGGGATGGCCGCCGTGTATCGCGCGTGGGCGACGAACGGCGCGAACTTCCACTACGTCAGCGCCAGCCCGTGGCAGCTCTACGAACCGCTGGCGGAGTTCACGGCGACGAATGGTTTCCCCGCTGGCTCGTGGCACCTGAAGCAGTTCCGGGTTAAGGACGGCTCGTTCCTCGCGCTCTTCGACTCGCCGGAACACTACAAGCCCGCCGTCATCGAGCCGATGCTGCGGCAGTTTCCGAACCGGCGCTTCATCCTCGTGGGCGACTCAGGTGAGCGTGACCCGGAGATCTACGGCGCGCTGGCCCGGAAGTTCCCGCAGCAAGTCCACCGCATCTACATCCGCGACGTGACCGACGAAGACGCGGAAGCCGCCCGTTACCAGACTGCCTTCAAGGACGTGCCGCGCGAGCGGTGGAGCGTGTTTCGTCAGCCATCCGAAATTCGGAACGGGGTAAACCCGTAGCGCGGCACTGGGATTCCCGGTCCTTGGGTTGTCTCCGCACGGCCGATCCGGTTTCCGAGCGAAGGCGCCGCCGGTGGCGCGCGTCGAACGCCCGCCACCATGAACCGGTTTTGGATCGTCACCCTTGCCCTGCTCGCTGGCCTGCCCTGCTCATTACCGGCGGAGGAAGCCCGCGCGATGGTGCGGCGCAGCTTGCCGTTTCTCGAAAAAGAAGGCGTGGCCTGGATGACCGAGCGTAACTGCGCGAGCTGCCATCAAGTGCCGGCGATGGTGTGGAGCCTGGACACGGCGGCGCGAGGCGGGTTCGACGTGGACGCGCAAAAACTGGCGAAATGGTGGGCCTGGTCCGTGGACTGGAAGAGTTGGGTGGACCCGAAACGAAACGCCGCTGAGGCCAAAGTCGTGGCCGACAACGTGGACACCATGGCCCGCTTGCTCCTCGCGCGCGGCCCCTCCAATTCTCCCCGCCGGGCACGCCCGTGACGGTGCAATGCTCCGACGACGGACACGACTTTCTGCTCACCGTCAGCGATCGCGGCCCGGGCTTGCCGGCCGAGCCGGTGGCCAAGGGTGCGTCGAGCCTGCCACGGATGACGGGCTTGGGCCTGCCCATCGCGCGCCGGTTGACCGAGCTTCACGGCGGCAAAGTCCTCCTCAGCAGCGAACCGGGCAAAGGCACCACCGCCCGCGTGAGTCTGCCCGTCCACTCGCCCGAAGCGCCCGCCGCAACGGAGCAGACCTGAGCTGGTTTGCCTTGAAGTGATTCGACGGGCAGGCCGCTTTGAGGTTTGCAACGGCGCGGAAAGTGATACGTTGCGCGGCACAGAATCCACCATCTCAATGAATCCAAATCACGCCATGATGTTCCGCCTTGTCCTGACGTTGTGCTTCGCGCTCACCACGCTGTCGGCTTGCAAGAAGAAAGAAGAAGCGGCCGCAGCGCCCGCCGCACCGACGGCCCCAACGCCTCCGCCCGAGCCGGAGAAGCCTAAGGAGGAGCCGCCCGTTGAGTTCAAGGCCAAGTGGCCCGTCGGCCAGCGCCTGGTTCAGCGCGTGGACAGCACCACCGATTCGGAAGGCCAGAATCCTGTGAACCAGCAGCCATTGAAGTTGCTGATTGCCCAATCCCAGGAACTGGCTTTCACCGCCACGAAGGAACGCGAGGGTGGGGCCGGCCATGAAGTGGATGTCGAGTTGCTCGCCATTGCCACGACCAACCGGATGGGGACCAACGCGGCCACCGTCTTTTCCTCGCGCAGCGACCCCAAGCAGGACCCCAAGAACAATTTTCTCGCCGCGCCGCTGCGCAAGCTCGTCGGCGCCAAGGTGAAATACCTCACCTCGGCCGACGGCAAGGTCGAGAAGGTTGAGGGCACGCCGCAACTCCGCAGCAAGGTGACCGCCGGCGCGAACCCCTATGCCATCGCTACGCTTAACAACATGCTCTCCGACGAGGCCATCAAGAACTGGAACTCGTTGCACACCGGCCTCCCGGAAAAGGCCGTCAAACTCGGGGACACTTGGTCATTTGCTCGCGCCCAGCAATACGGCCCCGGCTCCATCAACGTGGACGCCACCAACACCTTCAAAGCCTGGGAGCAGCGCGACGGCCGGAAAGTGGCGTTGATCGAAATCGCCGGCGTCATCACTACCAAGCCCGCTGCCGGCAACAGTCTCGTCACGATCACCGTGGAGGATGGCGCGACGACCAAGGGCAAGGCGTGGTTCGACCCGGCGCTGGGCATGGTCGTCGAGTCCGCCACCACCTCCGAGTTCACCGTCAAGATGGCGCTGGCGAACGGTCAAGCCACTTCCTCGAAGGCTAAGATCGTAGCTACGACCAAGCTCACCGACGCACCCAACCCTGCCGCCGCCGACAAACCCACAACCGAGCCGGCCCCGAAGGCCGCGCCTGCCGCCAAAGCGCCATGAACTCCAAGGTCCTCCTCGTCCTCTCGGTGGTCCTCAATGTCGCGTTGGGCGCGGTGCTCTTGAAGCCGTCACCCACGCCGCCAGCGCCGCCAGCGCCCACCGCCACACCGGCGGCGAAGGTGGGGCCGGACAAGGCCGCGCCCGCCGTCGCCGCTCCGGCCGCAAAGGTCCGCACCCTCACTCAGATTGTTACGAACACCGTCGCGCAGAAGTTCGACTGGAACGCCGTCGAGTCCGCGGACTACAAGCAATACATCGCCAACCTCCGCGCCATCGGCTGCCCGGAGGAAACCATCCGCGACATCATTACCGCCGACGTGAACAAGCTCTACGAGGCCAAGCGCAAGGAAATGGCCGGCCCGAAGAAGAAATTCGAGTTCTGGAAACCCGGCGCGATGATGGGGGCAGCCATTGACCCTGAGCGCACGGAGAAGGAACGCGCGCTCAACAAGGAGAAACGTGCGCTCCTCACCCAACTGCTCGGCTCCGCTCCGGACGAGAAGCCCGAGCTGATGGCGGGCGTGAACTCCCAGTTGGAAGCGATGTTCGATTTTCTCCCCACGGACAAGCGCTCGAAGGTTTTCGATCTGATGCAGGACATGCAGACCAAGCTGCAGAAGGCCATGAAGGGCGGCGCCCCCGACGCCGAGGACATGCGGAAGTTGATGAAGGAGTCGGAAGCCGCCATCGCCGGCGTGCTCACTCCGGAGGAGTTGCTCGACTACAACCTCCGTTTCTCAATGACCGCAAACATGATGCGGATGCAGATGGCCGGCTTCGAGCCGACGGAGCAGGAGTTTCTCGACCTCTTCAAGAAGCGCAAGACCTACGACGACGAGTATGGAGGCGCCTTTGGCGGCGGCCTGAACCTCAAGGGCGAGGAAAAGACCAAGCAGGAAACCGCGAAGAAGGCTCTCGACGAAAGCATCAAGGCGCAACTCGGCGATGCGCGCTACACCGACTACAAGCGCGGCGAGGACTACGCCTTCCAAGCCATGTATCGCGCCGCCGACCGCGAAGGGCTGGGGAAGGAAGCCGCCATCAAGGTCTATGACATGAAGCAAGCGGCCGAGGACCAAGCCAAGAAGTTGCGCGACGACAAGACCCTCTCCAACGAGCAGCGCACCGCTGCGCTCCGTGCCATCCGCGAGGAGACGGAGAAATCGGTCAAGGGCGTGCTCGGCGAGAAGGGTTTCACCAACCTCGAACGCAATAACGGTGTGTGGTGGCTCAACGGCCTTTCCCCCGACGCGCCGGTTGCGACGAAGAAGCCGTAGCCAGCCCGACATCCTAGCTGATCACGTCGCACTGCGGGCTTGCGGCGCGGCAGCTCCGCTGCGACAACCCAACCACATGTTGCGCCACGCCTGCCTCATCCTCGCCCTGCTGGCTTCGCTCGTTCCCGCCTTCGCCGCCGAGTTGCCCGCCAAGGACCGCCTTGTCGTGCTGGTGACGATTGACGGCTTCCCGGCGTGGATTTGGGACGACCCGGCGCTGCCGATGCCGTTCCTCCAGAAGCTCGCGCGCGAGGGCGCGGTGGCCAAGGCGATGACCATCGCCAACCCCACCATCACTTGGCCGAACCACACCACGCTCGTCACCGGCGTCACGCCCGCGCAGCACGGCGTGCTCTTTAACGGCATGATGCTGCGCCAGGGACCGGACAAGCCGCTCAAGCTGGAGCCGTGGAAGAACAAGGCCGAACTCATCCGCGTGCCCACGGTCTATGACCTCGCGTTCAAGGCCGGCCTTAAGACCGCGCACGTGGATTGGATTCCCACGACCAACGCCGGGACGTTCCACTTCGAGTTTGGCGAGCGACCCAACGCGGCGAATCCCATCGAGCGCGAGATGCTCACTGCCGGCCTCATCAACGCGACCGAACTCGCCGAGTTCAACCAGCGTAACCCGCCGTGGCGCGACGTGTTCTGGACCCGCGCCGCCGTCCACATCGTCAAGCAGCACAAGCCGAACTTCCTCCTGTTCCATCTGCTCAACACCGACGCCATCAACCACCGCTCCGGCCCCGGCACGTGGGCGAGCCTCTCGGCCTTCGCTTTCGCGGACACTTGCCTGCGTGAGCTGTTCGATGCGGTGCAGGCGGCGGGCTTTGCGGACAAGGCCACGTTCGTCATCACCACGGACCACGGCTTCAAGGCGGCCAAGCGCATCATCCGCCCCAACGTCGCGCTGCGACAGGCCGGCTTGCTCCGCGTGCAAGGCCCGACCGTCGCCACCTGCGACGCCGTGGCGAACACCCTCGGCGGTGCGGCGATGATCTACGTGCCGGACAAAGCCAAGCTCGCCGCGCTCACGCCGAAGTTGAAGGACTTGCTCGGCAAGCTCGAAGGCGTCGAGCGCATCTACGAGCCGGCGGAATACGCGTTGCTCGGCCTGCCCACGCCCGCGCAGAACGACCAGATGGCGGACCTCTTCGTGGTGGCGAAGGACGGCTACGCCTTCACGCACCAACCCACTGGCGATGACGCCGTGACCGACTTGACGCCGGAAGTTTATCCTGGTCACCACGGCTATCTGGCGAGCGATCCAAAGCTCAACGGGATGTTCGTCGCTTGGGGCCACGGCGTGAAGCGCGGCGCGCAGCTCGGTGACATCCGCAATGTGGACGTGGCCCCGACCGTGGCCGCGCTGCTGGGCTTGAAGATGGAGAACGTCGAGGGCCGCGTGCTGACCGAGGCGCTCCGGTAGGGACGCGCTGCGGCGCGTCCTGACCAGCACACGGGCAACCAATGTGAAGTTGCGAACTTTATCCCCGCACTGGTGTTTGCTACGCTCGCACCGTGCCCGCCACCACCGATCTCGATGCCGCGCTCATGCTCCGCGTGAAGCGCGGCGACCGTGCGGCGTTCGAGGAGTTGGTCGCCAGATACCAGCAGCCGGTGCTGAACTTCGTGTTCCGCACGCTGCCGGACGCGACAGAGGCGGAGGACTTGGCGCAAGGCGTCTTTGTCCAAGTGTGGAAATCCGCCGCGCGCTACGAACCCTCTGCGAAGTTTTCCACGTGGCTCTTCACCATCGCGCGGAATCTCTGCCTGAACGAATTCCGCCGCCGTTCGCGTCATCCCGCTGAGTCGCTCGATGCGCCGGCCCACGCGGACAGTGACGAGCCGCGCGGCCATAGCGTCGAGGACAAGCGCCAAGCCGCCGCGCCGGACACGCTGTTGAGCGGCGAGCTGGAGGCGAAGGTTGCCGAGGCTGTGGCCGGCTTGCCGGAAAACCAGCGCACCGCGCTCCTGCTCTGGCAGCGGGATGAGATGGCTTACGAGGACATCGCCGAGGTGCTGGACTGCTCGCTCTCGGCGGTGAAGTCGCTCATCCATCGCGCCCGCGAAACGCTCAAGGCGCGGCTGAAGCCGTATTTGCGGACGGGGGAGTGGAAGGAGGAAGGCGAATGAGGCTGATGGTGACTTTTGCCGTGATGCGTGGTGCGGGGTGCGTGAGGAAGGCAGCCGACCCACTCAGTCTTTCACGCACCACGCATCACGCACCACGATCCGCAACTTTTCCCCCGCCCCGGTTATGAACTCACCAGCCGCCATGAACGCCGCGCAGTTTGAAGAACTCCTCGCCCTCCGGCACAAGCGCCCGCTGACGCGGGATGAACAGGTGCGCCTCGACGGCTGGCTGGCTGCTCACCCGGCTGACCGCGAGCGCTGGATCGAGGAAACCCGCCTCAGCACGGCGCTCCGCCGGCTGACAGAACCACCCGTGCCCTCGAACTTCATGGCCCGCGTCTGGCAGGACATTGAGGCGGCGGAACGAAAGGCACCGAAGGCCGAGACCGGTTGGCGCGGGTGGTTGCGCTGGCCGGCGCTGGCTCAGCAGTTTGCAGTCGCCGTGCTGCTGCTGGCAGCGGTCGTGGTCGTTCAGGGCCGCCGCGCGCGGTCGCCCGTGCAAGTCGCGCGCAGCATCGAGCAGGTCGCCACTCTCGCGCGTGTGCCGAGCGTGGAGCTGCTCAAGGACTTTGAGGCCATCACCCGATTGAACCAATCGGCGGCGGATGTGGAACTGCTGGCGGCCCTTGAACAGTTGCGTTGAACCATGCGCCACGGATTTCAACTTTGTGTCCTGTTGCTGACGGCGTTGCTCGCCCGCGCGGCGGAACCGTCCGACGCCAAGGCCCAGCGCAATCCAGTCGCCGCCTATCGCATCCTGCTGGCGATGCGCACGGACGCGCGGACCACGGAGCTGGCGGCGAAACCCGCCCGCGTGCGCGAGGTGCTCTCCACCCGCCTGCGCGAATACGACACGCTCACTCCCGCCGAACGCGAGGCGCGGCTGCGCGCGACGGAGCTGCACTATTACCTGAACCCGTTGCTCAACACGATCCCCGCGACCCGCGCCACGCAGCTCGCCACGGTGCCGGCAAGTTTCCGCCCGCTCGTCGAGGAGCGGCTCGCGGCTTGGGACAAGCTGCCCGCGGAGATTCAACGTGAAGTGCTCACGAACGAGCGGCTGCTCAAGGCGATGACGCGCCCGGCGGTGCCGAATGCCTTTCCGCCGCTGCCGCCCGGCTTGGAACCGAAGGTGCCGGACAACGTCGGGCAGTGGCAGCAACTCGACGCCCGGCAGCGCGAGCAGTTGCTCGACAACTTCACTTATTACTTCCGC
>JBJTAU010000477.1:0-7490 GCA_046090965.1 Limisphaerales bacterium
GCCGCCGAGCGTGCCAGTAACAAAGATGGCATCCTCTGCCTTCGCGCCGGAGCGGAGCACCTGGCGGTTGCGCGGCACGGTGCCCAGCATGGCGATGGACAACAGCAGACGGTCGGGATTTGCGGTGGTTTCACCGCCGACAATGGCCACGCTGTGCTCGCGTGCCAGCGCGTTCAAACCGGCGTAGATGGCTTCCACCCGTGTGGTCTCAAAGGTCGTCGGCAACGCCAGTGTGACGACCGCGTGCGTGGGCGTGCCGGCCATCGCGGCGATGTCGCTGAGGCAACGGGCGAGCGCCTTGTGGCCGATCTTCTCCGGCGGCGCGTCGGTCGTGAAATGGACGCCCTCGACCACGGCGTCGGTCTTGAAGAGCACGAGGTCATGCGGCAGGCCGTGGTCGAGCACGGCGCCGTCGTCGCCCGCGCCGGCCAGCACGGAGTCGTGCGTCGGCAGCGTGGCCTTGAGCCGGGCGATGAGGTCGAACTCTTTCACGAAAGGGGTTGGCGGGCTGATGCCCCACACGAATTGAGGGCGGAACACGGAGGAAGAATGCATTCGTGCTCCGCCCTCAATTCGTGTGGCGCTCTTCGCAACTCGAGGCCGGGCGGCTTCGCAACATGGGGGCAGCAGGCGGTCATGGCACGTTGAAGAACCGCTTCAGTTCACTCTGGAAGACGAGGGCGAAGAAGTTGGCCGTGTTGAAGAGGCTGTGGGTCAGGATGGGCGCCAGCAGGTTGCCCGTGCGCTCATAGAGGAACACCAGCACCATGGCGAGGAAGGCGAGGGGGATGAAGGTGGCCATGTTGGCGTGGATGAGCGCGAACAGCAGCGAGGTGCCCCACAGCGCCAGGTGCGGATGGCCGCGCTGCTTGATGGCGGGATAGAGCACGCCACGGAAGATGATTTCCTCGACCACCGGGGCGAACAGGATGGCCACCAGCCCGAAGAAGATACGTTGCTGCGAGCTTTCCGTTTGCTGAAGCGTTTGGACCAGTTGTTGGGGCTGCGGCTGCAAGTCAACGGTCTGGATGTCGTTCGAGACGAGCTGCTGGTGCAGTCCCTCCAGTCCGAGCGCGGAGAGGTGCTGCAGCCCGAGGGTCACGGGCAGTGCGATGAGGAAGCCCAGCACGGCGAAACCGATGGCTCGGCCAGGCCGGTCTGCCCGCAGGCCAAAGCCTTCGCGCCAGCCGATGCCGTGAGCCCGCAGGAACATCGAGACAAGCAGCAGTGTGACGCCATGCAGGGCCACGGCGTTGGTCACGAGGAGAAAGAATTTCCCCTCTTGCGTCGCAAAGGCGGCCGTGGGCAACACCGCGCTCGACGCCAGTGAGCCAATGGAAAGGCAGAAGCACACGCCTGCGACAAAGCGCAGGACCGGTTCGGCTTCCCATCGGTGTTCTGGCAACACAGCCGCAGGCTAGTCACCGCATGGCGACGAGAGAATGGAAAAGATGTCGGCCCGCCGCCTAAGTTTCGCGGGGCCACGCCGCGCGCATCGCGGACTGGACTCGCAGGCTGCCGGCTTCGGCATTGCACGCCCCGACTCGGCTGCTACTCTCCCGCAGTTCCCAAACGAACACCGCGCAACCACCATGTCACCCTTCCTCGCTGAACTGCTTGGCACCATGATCCTCGTCCTGCTGGGCGATGGCGTCGTGGCGAACGTCCTCCTCAACAAATCCAAAGGCCAGAACGCCGGCTGGATCGTCATCACCACCGGCTGGGCGCTGGCGGTGACCGTTGGCGTGTATTGCGGCTGCAGCATCAGCCACGGACACTTGAATCCCGCCGTCACGGTCGGGCTGGCGGGCATCGGTAAGTTCGGCTGGGATCAGGTTCCCGCTTACATCGGCGCGCAGATGGCGGGCGCATTCCTCGGTGCGGTGCTCGTGTGGCTCGCGTATCTGCCGCACTGGGAAGTGACGGAGGACCCGGGCGCGAAGCTCGGCGTTTTCTGCACCGCCCCCGGCATCCGCAAGTCCTGCGCGAACCTGCTCTGCGAAGTCATCGCCACGGCCATGCTGCTGCTCGGAGTGCTGGCCATCGGCAGCAAGGCGAACCTCAAGCCCGAGTTCGGCTGGGACACCGGCTTCGGCCCCGCGCTGGTCGGCGTGCTCGTGTGGTCCATCGGCCTCTCGCTCGGCGGCCCGACCGGCTACTCGCTCAACCCCGCGCGCGACCTCGGCCCGCGCATTGCCCATGCCGTGTTGCCCATCGCCGGCAAGGGCGGCTCCGATTGGGGCTACGCCTGGGTGCCGGTCGTCGGCCCGCTCCTCGGCGGCTTGCTGGGCGCGTGCGTGTTCAAAATGCTCTGGCCGGCGTGAACCGGAATATGTTGAGAGTTGAAAGTTGAGTGTTGAGAGACACCAACTTCCCCTCTCTCAACTCTCAACCAACAACTCTCAACATTAGCATGAAACACATCCTCGCCCTCGACCAAGGCACCACCAGTTCGCGCGCCATTGTCTTCGACCACGCCGGTTCCATCGTCTCCGTGGCGCAGCAGGAGTTCCGGCAGATTTTCCCCCGGCCCGGCTGGGTGGAGCACGACGCCAATGAAATCTGGGCCACGCAGTCCAACGTTGCCGCCGAGGCCATCCTCCGGGCTCGCCTCACCGCAAACGACATCGCGGCCATCGGCATCACCAACCAGCGCGAGACGACCGTCGTGTGGGAGCGCGACACCGGCAAACCCATCGCCAACGCCATCGTCTGGCAGGACCGCCGCACCGCCGCCGCGTGCGACAAGCTCAAGCGCGCCGGCAAGGCCGCGCTCATCCGTCGCAAGACCGGCCTCGTCCTCGACGCCTATTTCTCCGGCACGAAACTCCAGTGGCTCCTGCAAAACATCCCCGGCGCAAAGGCACGGGCGAAGCGCGGCGAACTCGCCTTCGGCACGATTGACACCTGGCTCGTGTGGCAGCTCACCGGTGGGCGCGTCCACGTCACCGACCCGAGCAACGCCTCGCGCACGATGCTCTTCAACATCCACACTGGCGATTGGGACGACGAGTTGCTCGCGCTCTTCGGCATTCCGCGCAGCGTGCTGCCCCAGGTGCGCGCATCGAGCGAGGTTTATGGCGAGACGACGCATTTCGGCGCGCCGATTCCAATCGCGGGCATCGCGGGCGACCAGCAGGCCGCGCTCTTCGGCCAAGCCTGCACGCGCCCCGGCATGGTGAAGAACACCTACGGCACCGGCTGCTTCATGCTGATGAACACCGGCACCAAGCCCGTGACCTCGAAGAACAATTTGCTCACGACGGTCGCGTGGCGCATCGGCAACCGCACGGAATACGCGCTCGAAGGCAGCATCTTCATCGCTGGCGCGGTGGTGCAATGGCTGCGCGATGGTCTCGGCATCATCAAGTCCTCGCGCGACGTCGAGGCCCTCGCCGCGCAGGTCACGGACACGCACGGCGTCTATCTCGTCCCCGCCTTCGCCGGACTCGGCGCGCCGCACTGGGACCAATACGCTCGCGGCCTGCTCGCCGGCCTCACCCGCGGCACGACCTCGGCGCACATCGCGCGCGCCGCGCTGGAAGGCATCGCCTATCAAGTCGCCGACGTGCTGCACGCGATGGAGGCCGACGCAAAAATCAAGCTGAAGGAACTCCGCGTCGACGGTGGCGCGAGCACGAACAACCTCCTCATGCAGTTCCAGTCCGACCTGCTCGGCGTCCCCGTCGTGCGCCCGCGCGTCTCGGAGACGACCGCGCTCGGCGCCGCCTACCTCGCCGGCCTCGCGGTCGGTTACTGGAAGCATCAGAAGGAAATCGCCGCGCAATGGCAAGTGGACCGCCGCTTTTCCGCTGCGATGAAATCCGCAAATCGCAAGCGGCTTACCGCCGGCTGGGAGAAGGCGCTGGAACGCGCGAAGCAGTGGGAAAACAGCTAGTTCTTCTTCACCTTCGCTGAATTCTTGGCGACGGCTTCCTCAGCCTCGGCGGCTTTGGTCAGGGCAGCCCATTGCTCCTTGGTGAGCGTGCCTTCGAGCCGGGCCTTGAAGTCCTTCAGTCCCTTCTCCCGGAGTTCATGCCGCAGCTCTTCCATCTTGGCCTTGTCGGTCTTGACCACCTGTTCGAGCTGCCCGCGATACGCCTCCTGCGCGGCGGTGAGCGCCTCGTCGAAAATCCCATTCAGCCGCTCGACCAGCTTGCGCTGTTCGGAATTGAGGATGTTTTCCATCCGGGCCTTGAACTGGTCGCGCGCCTCCTCGTAAACCTTGCGCGCCGCATCGCGCTCCGCCTCGGAAGCGTTGGGATTGAGCTTCACCTTCGCGCCGAGCGACTGAAGCTTCTCGTTGCCCATCGTCTCCTCGCGGGCGGTGAGGAGCTTTTCCTTCTGTTCGTCGGAGAGCAGCAGCGCGGCGTTGAGGCCGGGTATGAACGGCCCGGTGAGCGGGTTCTTCTTCGCCGACCACAGCAGCGGGAAGCCGGCGAGGTCGGTGGACTTCTGCTTCTGCGCCAGTGCGGGCGAGGCCAGCGCGGCGAACAGGATGCAGAGCAACGGGAGCACAAGGAAACGGACAGGTGAAACGGTGGTTTTTATGGTCGCAGGCTACGTCCACGCCGGGCGCGTGCAACTGAAAATCGCTCCTAATCCCCCGGCTCCTGGCCACCGACATGACCGCAGACGCCGCGCGTGCTGGCCGCGACGAACTCGATGAACTGCTTCCCAGCGGTGTCGGCGGCCACGGTGGCAGCTTCCGCCAGCGCGTCGCGCCGAAGCTTCCCGCTGAGGAAAAGCAGGTGGTAAAGGCGCTTCAGTTCGGTGCGTTGCTCCGCCTTGAAGCCGCCCCGGCGCAGACCAATGGTGTTCAGCCCGCAGATCGAATTGATCCCCGTCGCGATGCAGAAGGGCGGCACGTCCTTGCTCACCGCCGCGCCGCCTTGCAGCAAGGCCAGCGGGCCGACGCGGCAGAACTGGTGCACCAGCGAGTTCGCCGAAAGGAACGCGCGCTCGCCAATCACCGCGAAGCCCGCGATGGCGATGCCGTTGCAGAGGATCGCGTGGTCCCGCACCTGCACGTCGTGGCCGACGTGCGCGTTGCCCATGATGAAGCAATGCGAACCGATGATCGTGGCGGTGTCCGGCTTGGTCGAGCAGTGGATGGTGGCGTGCTCGCGGATGATGTTGTCGTCACCGATGACGAGGCGCGTCGGCTCGCCCTTGTATTTCAAGTCCTGCGGCGTGTCGCCGACGACGGCACCCGCGTGGATGTGGTTCCGCGCGCCCATCGTCGTGCGCCCGAGCAGATGCACGAACGGTCCGACCACGCAGCCGGGTCCGAGCGTGACGTTGCCCTCAATGACAGCGTAGGGGCCGACCTGCACGTCGGGGGCGTGCTGTGCGGTCGGGGCGATGATGGCGGTGGGATGCAGCACGGAAAGTGATTAGTAATTAGTGCTTAGTTCAACGCCGGGCAACCGGGCCGCGTGGCGTGACTAAACACTAATCACTAATTACTTCTGAGGGAAGACCCGCAACGCCTTCACGCGTAGAAATACCCCAGCTCCCGCAGCGACGCGAAGTCCCGCGCCCGCTCCGTCGTCTTGCGCCCGAGGATGACGTGGTCGAGCACGTCAATCTTGAGCAACTGCCCGGCACGGAGGAGGTCGCGCGTGACCTTGATGTCGGCTTCGCTGGGCGTGGGGTCGCCGCTGGGGTGGTTGTGGACGAGCACGATGGCGGAGGCGTTCGCAGCGATGGCGTGCTTGAAGACCTCCCGCGCGTGGACGTGGATGGCATCGAGCGTGCCTTGAGAGATGGGCTCCACGCGGATGAGCCGGCGGCGGGTGTTGAGCAGCAGCACAAGAAAGTGCTCCACGTCGTAGCCACGCGCATCCTCGCGCAACAGGTCGGCGATGCGCTCGGGATTGTCCATCATCGGTGACTCGGTGCGTATTTCCGCCGCCATGCGCCGCGCGAGCGTGAACGCGGCCTGAAGCGTCACCGCCTTGTCGCGTCCGATGCCTTTGACTTCGCAAAGCTCCTTCACCGACGCCTGCGAAAGGCGGTCGAGCGTGCGGAACTTCGCCAGCAGTTCCTGGCCGATGACCAGCGCGGATTTTCCCTGCAGGCCGGTGCGCAGCAGAATGGCGATGAGTTCGGAGTTGCCGAGCGAGTCCGCGCCGTTGGCCGCGAGCCGCTCGCGCGGGCGCTCGCTGGCAGGGATGTCCTTGATGCGCGGGCCGCTCATAACTCCTTCACCACGAACTCCGCGAACTCCGCGTGCAGGTGCGGCGGGATGCGGGCCTTGAAGCGCGCGGCCTTGCCCCGGTAGTTGCGCTCCACGATTTGCGCGACCTCGTGGAGCTTGGCGATCACGGCGGCCTGCTCGTGCGGGATGGCGAGCTGCACGTAGTTGCGCACGGGCCGCAGTGCCGTGCCGAGTTCGCTCATCAGCGCCCCGAAGCCCTCGCCCGTGCGCGCGGAGACGGTCACGGCGCGCGGGTGGGCCATGCGCCAGCGCGCGACCAGGTCCGGCTCGGCGCGGTCAATCTTGTTGAGCACGAGCAAGGTGGGCTTCTCGCCGGCGTGGATTTCCTCCAGCACGGTGTTGACCGCGCGAATCTGGTCCTCGGCCTGTGGATGCGAGCAGTCCACGACGTGCAGCAGCAGGTCCGCTTCGACCACTTCCTCCAGCGTGGCCTTGAACGCCTCGACCAGGCGCGTGGGCAGCTTGCGGATGAAACCGACGGTGTCGGAGAGCAAGACGTTCTGATTGGTCGGCAGGCGCAGACGGCGCGTCGTTGGGTCGAGCGTGGCGAAGAGCTTGTCCTCCGCGAGCACGGCGGCACCGGTGAGCTTGTTGAAGAGCGTGGACTTGCCGGCGTTCGTGTAGCCGACGATGGACGCGAGCGGCCATTGGTTGCGCTGGCGACCGGCGCGCTGCGTGGCGCGCTGGCGGCGGACAAGGGTGAGTTCCTCGTCGAGCTTCTCGATGCGCTCGGAGATTTTGCGGCGATCCACTTCGAGCTGGGATTCGCCTTCGCCGCCCATCGCACCCATGCCGCCGCGCTGGCGCGAAAGGTGTGTCCAGTAGCGCGTGAGGCGCGGGAGGAGATACTGGAGCTGCGCCAACTCGACCTGGAGCTTGCCTTCGCGGGTGCGGGCGCGCTGAGCGAAGATGTCGAGGATGAGCGCGGTGCGGTCGAGCACGGTGCAGTCAAAGACCTTCTCCAGGTTGCGCGTCTGCGCGGGGGAAAGCTCATCGTCGAAGATGACCGTGTCCACCTTTGACTCGCGGCAGTGCGCGGCGAATTCCTCCGCCTTGCCGGTGCCGATGAAGGTGGCGGGGCTGATCGACTCCAGCTTCTGCGTGCCCTCGCCGACGATGTTCGAGCCGGCGGTGCGCGCGAGTTCCTCCAACTCGGCCATCGAGTCGGCGGTCGCCCACTCCGTGCCGGACTTCAATTCCACGCCGACGAGGAAGACGCGCTGGGCCTTGTGTTTGGGGTTGGCGATGAGGGCTTTCAAATTAGGAC
>JBJTAU010000478.1:0-3439 GCA_046090965.1 Limisphaerales bacterium
GCGCAGGCGTTGCTCACCGGCCATTTCGACCTCAGCCCCGAGTTCCGCACTGGTCCGGGTGGCGGCTGGAAGTTCTCCTTGTATGACTTCGACACCCGCGCGCCCGTGGAGCCGCGCCGGTTTTACCGGCTCCAGATTAAGACACCGTGAATCGCCCTCCTTCCATCATCTCGCGCGTGCGGCTGAACGAGCACTCCGAACTCTACGGCAATTACGCGTGGCATGACGCGCGGCACCTCGAGTTCGTCACCACGCCGGGCGCGAATTTCGCGGGCTACCGCGTCCGCATGAGCGCCGAGCACCTCTTCGGCCGCGGCCACAACCTGAGCTGGGACAAGTGGAACTGGAACGTCTCCGCCAACTACGTCGGCAGCCGCCCGCTGCGGGACAACATCGTCAACCCGCAAATCCTCCCCAGCTACACGCTGCTCAACACCGCCGTGAGCTACCGGCTCAACGCGCACTGGGAGTTCCTCGTCGGGGTGAACAACCTCACCGACGAGTATTACATCAACGACGACTTCTCCGCGCAGAATGCCGGCAATGCTGGTGCGCCGAGGAACTTCTTCGGGCAGGTCCGCTTCAAGTTCTAGCCATGCGTCCGCGTCGCGATCACTCCCCGGCCGCCCCGCCGCGTCGCCGCCACCGCTCCACAGCGGTGGCGGAGGCCGGCTGTCCGTGCTGTGGAGTGAGCTTCGCGGGACTGCTCGAAGACGCGGAGCCCCCGGAAGCGGCGGCGCGGCGAGATGCCTTGCAGGCGGCATTGCGGCATTGGCGGCAGCAGATGGCCAAGGCCATCGCGGTTGCGGACCACGACGCGGTCATCCGGGTCCGCAATGAATTGCACCGCCTCGTGGGTGACTGCCCGCCCTTCGGGGCCTGACCATGAACGCTGCTCGCACCAAACTCTGGTATCGCCTGCACGCCTGGCTCGGCGTGGGCACCGGGCTGTTCCTGCTGGTGCTCGCGCTCAGCGGGTCGGTCATCTTGTGGCGGTCCGAGCTTGATGGATGGCTCAACCCGCACCTGCACCAGGTGGCGGTCCGACCGGAGCGCGTGCCCTTGGAGACACTGGCCGAGGCCGCACTGGATGCACTGCCCGGCTACGACCTCTTCAGCCTGCGTCCCAATGAGGGCCAAGGCCGCTCTGTCATCGCCTACCTACGGCAGCGCGACGGCCCGTTCGACACGGTCAAGGCCGAGGTCTTCCTCGACCCGCACACCGGCGCGGTGCTGGGGCGGCGGCTCGCGCCGGACGCGCTCACCGGCTGGCTCTACAAGCTGCACTACGGCCTGTTCCTCGGGACGCCGGGACAGGTGTTGGTCGGAATCCTTGGGGTGACGCTGGCGGCTTCGTGCCTTACCGGTCTGTGCATTTACCGGCGGTTCCTCACCAGTTGGCTGGCGTCTCCCTTCCGCCCCGCGCTTCCGCTCCGGCGGCGGGTGGCCAACGCGCACATCGCAGTGGGCCTGGCCGCGCTGGCCTTCAACCTCCTCATCGCGGTCAGCGGGGCTTGGTTCAACCTGCCGAAACTCCGCGAACTCGCTGCGCCCAAAGTCTCGGCTACCGGAGCGCCGCGCGAACGCATCCGCGCTGGCGTGCCCTTGGATGAACTGTGGCGGCGCGCTCAAACGGCGCTGCCGGGGCTGGAACCGCGCAGCCTGCTGTTCCCCACGCAAACGGACGCGCCGTTCCGCGCGCGCGGCGGGCTGACCGGGCATCCGTTGCTGGGATCGTCCTCCAGCCACGTGCTGCTCGCAGCGCGGGACGGCGCGGTGGCCGGCGTGCGCGATGCCCGGGCGCTCTCATTGGCCGAGCGCGCCGAGGTCATGCTGCGCCCGCTGCACTTCGGCAACTTTGGCGGCTGGCCGGTCAAGGTGCTTTGGACCGGGCTGGGATTGACGCCTGGAATCCTCGCCCTGACCGGTGGCTGGCTCTGGCTGCGGCGCACGGGTCGTTGGCGAAGCACGCGAGCGGTGCCGGCGGCAGCGGGCGCGACGTCTCGCTCGCCTGAGGTCGCCGCGCCGTTGTTGGTCGGTCTGGGGCTGACGGCCGCCCTGTGTCTGAACCTTTGGTTCATGCCCCAACTCGCGGCCCGCCTAGACCGGGAGCCTGACCCGCCGGCCGGCTTGACGGCAGCCGCGCGTGGCGTGCTGGCGGACTGGTGCTTCGCGAAGGCCTACGATTACTTCCACAGCGCCGCCGCCACGGAGGATTACGCGCCGCCCGCCGCTGGCGCCCACGGGACTTTGGACGGGGAGTTGCGCTGGTCGTCCACCTCGACAGAGATGGCCTCGGAGCCCGCCGCGCCGGCCGACTGGATAGCGCGCTTCGCCTGGCACTTTCGCCCACATCGGCACACGCACCTAAACCAAGGCGGCTCGGACCGCGCCGCTGGCAACCTCACGGCGGAGATGTTTCCGTGGTTGTGGCTGGCCATCCAGGTGGACAAGCACCATGTCCCTTCTTACTTGGAAGCCGCCGCGTGGATGCGCCGGGCTTACGGCCAGTCGCACGCGGCAGAAGCCGTGCTGCGCGAGGGCCTGCGCGAGAATCGCGACCACCCGGAACTGCTGCTCGCACTGGGCGAAGCGCTCTATCTCGACCGCGACGACCTCCCGCGCGCCAGCGTGCTCTGGCACCGCGCCATCGCCATCTGGGAGGCGCAGGAGCGCACCGGAGACCGGCCTGAACCGTATCTTTACCGCCAGCTCACCGCCCGCCTGGCGCTGCTGGAAGAGCGGCGCGGCGAGCTGGCGGCCGCCGTGAATTCCCTGCACAAGCTCCGCCGCTTCTCCCCGTCCACCGCCGCCATTGATGCACGGCTGGCCGTGTTGAACGGACGACTGCGTGCTGCCGGGACGAACATGCCCCAAGCGGCGGCCGCGGCTGCTGCTGGTCATCAACCATGAATTGCCAACTCACTCATTCAAACCCTGCACCATGAAACCAAACCAAAGCCCTCGCCGCCGTCTGCTGCAAATCCTCACCCTCACCTGGTCCCTGACCGTAGTTCACCCGGTCACGGCCGCGGAACCGCTCCGCGTGTGTGCCAGCACGACGGACCTCGACAGCCTTGCCCGCCTCATCGGCGGTGCGCGGGTGCAGACCTTCTGCTTCAGCAAGGGCACCGAGGACCCGCATGAAATCGAACTCAAACCCAGTTTCGCCAAGGAACTGAACCGCGCCGACCTCTACCTCCAGGTCGGCCAGGGCATCGAAAACGCGTGGCTAGAAAAGCTCATGCGCACCGTGAACAACGACGCGGTCAAGCCCGGCAAGCGAGGCAACTTGAATCTCGGCCGCCACGTCCGCCCGCTCGAAGGCGAGGCCGCCAACCATCCCCCCGGCAGCTTTCACGAGGACGGCAATCCGCACTATTTCCTCGACCCCATTGAGGGCTTGCGTGCGGCGCGCGAAATCCGCGACAAGCTCACC
>JBJTAU010000479.1:0-2720 GCA_046090965.1 Limisphaerales bacterium
GCGTTCGCTCTCTGCCTTGCTTGTGTAGTCCCCGCCGCCGAGCCGACTACCATTGCCCCCACCCCAATTTACCGCGCCAAGACCGCGCCGATCATTGACGGCAAACTCGACGATGCGTGCTGGCAGCACGCCGTGGTTGTCGTGGCGAACCACCTTTACGCCTCGCCCGGCCAGCGCACCGAGCCGCCACCGCTCGTGGCGCGCTTCGCGTGGGACGAGCGCTACCTCTACATCGGCTACGAGGTCAACGACACGAACCTCGTGGCCCTCGCCAGCGGACGCGAGAGTGGGCCGCCGGGCAACCGCCGCATGACGCCCGAGGAGTATCTGCCGGAGAAGGGACTCGATCTCGCGGAGTTCTTCATCAGCTTCGGCAGCCGGCGTGAGTTCTGGGAAATCCATCACGACGCCGCGAACCACATGAACAACCTTGCCATCGAACTGCCCACGCCCGAGGCGCTCGCGAAGATTCCGAAGCCCAGCTACAAAGACGTGACCTTTCACCGCGAACGCTTCGTTGCCGACGACGGCGCATTCACCGTAGCCCGAGCCGTGCGGCTCAAGCCACGCAGCGACGGAAAGCCTTCCACGGTGAACGACCCTTCGGATCGCGACACCGGCTACACGGCCGAAATCCGCCTGCCTTGGGCTGGCCTCGGCGCGCCCGCGGAGAAGCGTCGGCCGGACGGCAGTTTCGGGATGGCCGGCTTGCGCCTGCCGATCCTCGCCGCGTCGCTCAACGGCAACGGCGGGCAAGCCATCTATCACTCCAGCGCAGCGAGCCTGCCCAAGCTCATGTTCCACTTCTCCGTCGTCCACTGGCCAAACTACGTGCTGACCAACGAAAGCAAGTAGCCGCGTATTCGCTGGCTGGCTCGATCACGAACCAGTCGTCATAGGTTTGGACAATTGACGATGGCACCGTCCCAACTGACACTGGCCCCATGAAATCAGCCTGGTTCGCCACTTTAGTTCTAGCCACGACGCTTGCCGCCCAGCAGCCAACACCCAAGCCCGACGCGAAATCCGCCCCGCCCAAAGCTGCGGCCGGCATTCCCACCGACACCGCTTGGCATGACGTGACCAAGTGGGGCGTCGAGGGCCGTGGCTGGGGTGACCAGGAACGCAAGCGATGGTTCGACCGCCTTCCCGCCAAGGCCGAGGGCAAGGTCACGCCCGCCGTCTGGAGCCTCAGCCGCGACAGCACCGGCATGATGGTGCGCTTCAAGACGGACGCGAAAGCCATCTACACGCGCTACACGCTCGCGAAGACGAACCTCGCCATGCCCCACATGCCCGCGACCGGCGTCAGCGGCTTGGACCTCTACGCACGCAACACCGACGGCAAGTGGAAGTGGGTGCAAGTCACGCGGCCCGGCGCGGCAAAAGTCGAGACCATGATCATCAGCGACCTCGCGCCCGGTCTGCGCGAATACGCCGCCTACCTGCCGCTTTACCACGGCATCGAGTCGCTGGAGATCGGCGTGCCGGCGGGCGCGCTGTTCGAGGGCCTCGCCCCACGCAGCGAAAAGCCCATTATCTTTTACGGCACGTCCATCACGCATGGCGCCTGCGCCTCACGGCCGGGCATGGTGCACACGGCCATTCTCGGCCGGCGCTTCGATCGCCCGGTGATCAACGTCGGGTTCTCCGGCAACGGCCGCATGGATGCCGCCGTGGGCGAGCTACTGACGGAAATTGACGCGGCGGTCTATGTGATTGATTGCCTGCCAAACATGCAGCCCGCCGACGTGACCGCGAAATGCATCCCGCTGGTGAAGCAACTCCGCGCCGCGCGACCCAACACCCCCATCGTGCTCGTCGAGGACCGGCGCTTCACGAACGACTGGATCACGCCCAACAAAAAGAAGTTCCACGACGACAACCACGCCGCCCTGCGGGCAGCCTACGACCAGTTGAAGAAGGAAGGCGTCGCCAAGCTCTCCTACATTCCCGGCGACGCGCTCTACGGCACCGACACCGAGGGCGCGACAGATGCCTCGCATGCGAATGACTTGGGCTTCCTCCGTCAGGCGGACATCTTCGAGCCGATCATCCGCGCGGCCCTCAAGCAGTAAGCGGTCGCATCACGCCAGCACCTCGCGGATCACGTTTCCCTCCACGTTGGTCAGCCGGCGCTGGATGCCATTGTGCTCGAAGGTAAGGCGCTCATGGTTGAGGCCGAGCAGGTGGAGGATGGTCGCGTTGAAGTCGTAGAGCGGGCGAATGTCGGCGATGGCCTTGCGGCCCAATTCGTCGGTGACACCGTGCGTGACACCGGGTTTCACCCCTGCGCCAGTGAGCCAGCAGGTGAAACCATCCGGGTTGTGGTCGCGGCCTTGCGCGCCCTTCTGGAACATCGGCATCCTCCCAAACTCCGTGCACCAGACCACGAGCGTGTCCTGGAGCAAGCCGCGCTGGCGCAAATCGCGGATGAGCGCGGCGGCGGGCTGGTCGAGGATGGCGGCGTGCTTGTCGTATTGCTCCTTGAGCTTGCTGTGACCGTCCCAGTTCAACTCGCCGCCGCTGGCGTAAGCGCCGTTGAAAAGCTGCACGAAGCGCACGCCGCGCTCGATCATCCGCCGGGCGAGGATGCAGTTGCGCGCGAAGCCGGCCTTGTTCGGATTCGTCGCGTCGTTCGCGCCGTAGAGCTTCAGGATGTGCGCCGGCTCGGCGGAGAGATCGCTGATTTCGGGCATGGAGAGCTGCATCCGCGCGGC
>JBJTAU010000480.1:0-5685 GCA_046090965.1 Limisphaerales bacterium
GCGCACAACTGACCGCCGACCAGCTCGCCGTCTCACAGGCCGAGAGCTTCAGCGCGTCCCTCGCGGCGGATGATGCGCTCCGCACGGCGGTGACCGAGGCGGAGAAGAATATCGCCACCTTTGCCAAGAAGTCACTGCGCAAGAACTGGTCGGCGCGCAACTCGCATGGCGCGACGGTCGGCGAGAAGTTCGACGGCTTCGGGCGCGTGGGCATCTACATCCCCGGCGGCACCGCGCCGCTGGTGTCCACGGCGCTGATGACCATCGTCCTCGCGCGCGTGGCGGGCTGCCGCGAGATCGTCGTCTGCACGCCGCCGGGCAAGGACGGCTCGGTGAACCCTGCCTTGCTCTTCGCCGCGCGCACCGCCGGCGCGACGGAGATGTACAAGGCCGGCGGTGCGCAGGCCATCGCCGCGCTCGCGCTTGGCACTGCGACGATCAGTCCGGTGCAAAAAATCTTCGGCCCCGGCAACGCCTACGTCGTCGCCGCCAAACGACTGCTCGTTGGCCACGTCGCCATCGACCTGCTGCCCGGCCCGAGCGAGGTGCTCGTGTTCGCGGATGATTCGGCCAACCCGAAGTTCATCGCCGCCGACTTGCTGGCACAGGCCGAACACGGCTCCGGCCACGAACGCGTCTGGCTGGTGACGACTTCGGCGACGATTCTCAAAGCGACAAAGAAGGAAATCACCCGTCAGCTTCCGAAGCTCTCTCGCCGCGAGTTCATCGCCAAGGCGCTCGCAAACAACGGCTGGCTCATCCAGATGAAGTCAATAGCCGACGCCTTCGCGCTCGTGAACCGCCTCGCGCCGGAGCACTGCGAAGTGATGCTGCGCAACCAGCAACAGGCCGTTAGGGAGATCACCACCGCCGGAGCACTCTTCCTCGGCGGCTGGTCGCCGACGGTGCTGGGCGATTACGTCGCCGGCCCGAGCCACACGCTGCCCACCGGCGGCGCGGGCCGCAGCTTCGCGGGACTCACGGTGGACCAGTTCCAACGCCGCACCAGCGTGGTGAGCTACGCCAAGCCCGCGTTGAGGCAGGCGTTGGGTGCCGTGCAAAAGTTCGCCGAACTCGAGGGCCTCGACGCACACGGGAAGTCGGCGTCCATCCGGCTGGCCTGAGTCATCTCTCGCGTGTGAACTTGGCATTTGGAAGTTGCCTGACCGTCGTGTAGTCTCCCCGCCCTGATTTGGGAACCGCATCATGAGTGACGAATCGACGAAGACTGACACCACCGCCGCGCCGCCGGCCGAAGCGGAAACCCTCGTGCCGCCCACGTCCGCCGAACTGGACGAGTTGCGCGCCAAGGCCGCCAAGGCCGACGAGCATTGGGACCGCCTGCTCCGTCAAGCCGCTGACTTTGAGAACTTCAAGAAGCGCGCCGCCCGCGACCGGCAGGACGCCCTCCGCTACGCCAACGAGGGCTTGCTCGCGAAACTCATCCCCATCCTCGACAACTTCGAGATGGCCATGGCCGCCGCCAACAACGCCCAGGCTGGCTCCGCCGACGCGCTCAAGACCGGCGTGACCATGATTCATGGTCAGTTCAAGGCCGCGCTCGCTGAGGCCGGGCTGGAGGAACTCGACGCCGCCGGCAAGCCCTTCGACCCGAACTGGCAGGAGGCCGTCTCGCACCAGGAATCCACCGCTGTGCCCAACGGCCAGGTGCTCCAGCAATTGCGCAAGGGCTACAAGGACCGCGACCGCCTGCTACGCCCCGCCACCGTCGTCGTCGCCCAGCAACCCGCCTCCGCACCTGCCACGTCATGAGCGCCAAACGCGATTACTACGAAGTGCTCGGCGTCGAACGCGGCGCGTCTGCCGAGGACATCAAGAAGTCCTACCGCAAACTCGCGGTGAAATACCACCCGGACAAAAATCCGGGCGACAAGACCGCCGAGGAGAAGTTCAAGGAACTCGGCGAGGCCTACGAAGCGTTGAGCGACCCGCAGAAGCGCGGTGCCTACGACCAGTTCGGCCACGCAGCCTTCGACCCACGCATGCGGGCGGGCGCGGGCGGCGGACCACGCGGCAGCGCCGGCGGCTTCCACGATCCGTTCGACATCTTCCGCGAGGCCTTCGCCGGCGGCGGGGGCGGCAGCATTTTTGAGGAACTCTTCGGCGACCAGCAGCAACGCAACCCCACCGGACCGCGCCGCGGCTCCGACCTGCGTTACGACCTCGAACTTGAATTCGAGGAAGCCGTCCTCGGCTGCGAGAAGGAAATCAGCAGCTCCAAGCTCGACCAATGCGAGACCTGCCACGGCGAAGGCGGCGAGAAAGGTTCCTCCATCAAGCCCTGCGGCACCTGCGGCGGGCGCGGCCAGATCATCCGTTCCCGCGGCATCTTCAGCGTCGCCCAAACCTGCCCGGACTGCGACGGCGCGGGGCAGAAGATTGACAAGCCCTGCCGTGCCTGTCGTGGCAGCGGCCGGCGCGAGCGCGCCTCCAAGATCAAGCTCAAGATCCCGCCCGGCGTGGACAATGGCGCACGCCTGCGCTCCGCCGGCAACGGCGAGAGCGGCACGCGCGGCGGGCCGGCCGGCGACCTCTACGTCGTCCTGCACGTCCGCGAGCACGGCCTCTTCAACCGCGACGGCGACGACCTCATCTGCGAAGTGCCCGTGAGCTTCACGCAAGCCGCGCTCGGCGCGGACATCGACGTGCCCACCATGGGCGGGCGGAGCACCGTGCGGATGCCCAGCGGCACGCAGCACGGCACCGTCTTCCGCCTGCGCGGCAAGGGCGTGCAAAACATCCAGGGCCATGGCGTCGGCGACCTCCTCGTGCGCGTGCAGATCGAAGTCCCCACCAAGCTCACCACCGAGCAGCGCGCCAAGCTCGTCGAGTTCGCCGAACTCTGCCAGGACGACAATGTCCGCGAAGACGCCACCGGCTTCTTCACGAAGGCGAAGGGGTTTTTCAAGAAGGGGGAGTAGTCCCCATGCACCGCTTCCACATCCCGCCCGGCACTGCGAATGGCGCCGAGGTTTTGCTTTCGCCGGAGGAATCGCATCACGCGTTGCGCGTGCTGCGGCTCGGCATCGGTGACGCGGTGACGTTGCTCGATGGCGCGGGCGTCGAGGCGCGCGGCACCATCCTCGCGGTGGACAAGCGCGCGGTGCGCGTCGGCGTGCACGAGCGCATCGTGCATCCGCCGTTGCCGTGCGCGGTCACGCTCTTTCAGGCGCTGCCCAAGGGCCGGCTCATGGACACCATCGTCGAGAAGGCCACCGAACTGGGCGCGGCGCGCATCGTCCCGCTGCTCACCGAGCACACCATCTCCCGCCCCGACGACGACCACGCCGTGAGCAAGCTGGAGCAGTGGCGCACCACCGCGCTCGAAGCCGTGAAGCAGTGCGGCAACCCGTGGCTCCCGCGCATCGAGTCGCCCGTGACGTTCGCAGAGCCACTGCGACGCAACGAGCGCGTAGACCTCGCGCTCGTCGCGTCGCTGCATCCCGGCGCGCGGCCGCTGCGCGCGGTGTTCGAGGAGTTTCAAGCCCGTGAACAGCGCCGGCCCGCCACGCTCGCCGTGTGGGTTGGTCCGGAAGGAGATTTCACGCCGGAGGAAATCAAGGCGCTCGTGCAAAGCGGTGTGCAGCCCATCACCCTCGGCTGCCTCGTGCTGCGCTGCGACACCGCCGCCGTGGCGACGCTGGCGCTGGCGATGAACGAAGCGGTTGGCTGACGGCGACTCGTGCTCCTCCGCTACTCCTGAATCCGCGAGATGCGGCCGCCGAGCTGCTTGAGCTTCTGGTCAATCTTCTCGTAGCCGCGGTCGAGGTGGTAAATGCGGTTGACCTGCGTCGCGCCCTTCGCGGCGAGGCCGGCCAGCACCAGTGCGGCGCTGGCGCGGAGGTCGCTGGCCATCACGGGCGCGCCGCTCAGGCGCTTGCCGCCCTTCACAATCGCGCTGGGCCCCTCAATGGAGATGTCCGCGCCGAGACGGCCCAGTTCCGCCACATGGCCGAAGCGGCTCTCGAAGATGCGCTCGGTGATGATGCTGATGCCCGGCGTGAGGCACATGAGCGCCATCATCTGCGCCTGCACGTCCGTTGGGAATCCCGCGTAAGGCAGCGTGGTCACGTCCACGGGGGCGAGTCGCGCGCCGCGCTTGGCGAGCAGTGCCGCGCCGCGCCGCGCGATCTTCACGCCGGCCTCGCGGCGCTTGGAGCTCACGGCGTTCAAGTGCTCGGGCTTCGCGCCGTGGAGGGTGATTTCGCCGTGCGTCATCGGGGCGGCGATGAGGAACGTCGCGGCCTCGATGCGGTCGGGAATGACCTCGTGCTCCGCACCGTGCAACTCCTTCACGCCGGTGATGGTGAGGGTGGGGCTGCCCGCGCCCTGGATCTTTGCGCCCATCGCGTTGAGGAACGTGGCGAGGTCGGTGACTTCCGGCTCGCACGCGGCGCTCTCGATGATGGTCACGCCCTCGGCCAGCACGGCGGCGCTCATGATGTTCGCGGTGCCGAGCACGGTGGGGCCGGCGCGACCGCCGAGAAAGATTTCCGTTCCGGTGAGACGCGGGGCCTTCGCGCGGACGTAACCGCCCTCGATCTCGATCTTCGCTCCCAGCGCGCGAAGTCCTTTCACGTGCAGGTCAATCGGCCGCGTGCCGATGACGCAGCCGCCGGGCTGCGAAACGTCGGCTTTGCGCAAGCGCCCGAGCAACGGCCCGAGGATGCAGATGGAGCCGCGCATCTTGCGGATGAGGTCGTAGTCGCCGTGGCCCTTGATGCGGTGCGCCTGCACGGTGAGCGTGTCGCCCTCGAACTTCACGGTGCAGCCGAGCGATTCAAGGATGCGGCCCATGAACTTCACGTCGCTCAAGTCCGGCACGTTGCGGATCACGCACGGCTCGGCGGTGAGCAGCGTGGCGGCCATGATGGGGAGCACGGCGTTCTTCGCGCCGCTGATCTGCACGTCCCCGTGGAGGGGGACGCCGCCTTTGATGAGAAGACTGTCCATGTGGAAAAACTTTCTGCTCTGAAAACGCCGCGCCGATGACGCCAGCGGCGCGCAGCGCGGGCAAACTTATTCTGCGCTAAATGTCGCGATCAGTCAGAGCGCGTGCTGCTCGATGCGCTGCCGAAATTCCCGGCACGCGGCGGCGATGTCCGGTGCATTGAGAATCGCCGAGACGACGCAGATGCGGCGTGCGCCAGCGGCAAGGACGGAGTCGAGGGTGCCAAGGTTGATGCCGCCGATGGCGAACCACGGGAGCGTCACATTGGCTGCCGCCCAGCGGACGTAATCAAGTGTGACGGCGGCGCGGCCCGGCTTCGTGCCGGTGGGGAAGACGGGGCCGATGGCGAGGTAGCCAGGCGCGGCCCGGAGGGCGCGCTGCGCCTGCTCCGGCGCGTGCGTGCTGAGGCCGAGCTTCATCTGCGGCGGGCAACCAGTGACTTGCGCCGCCATGCGATAGCCGCCGTCGAAGAAATCTTCCTGGCCCAAGTGACAACAGGCCGCGCCGAGTTGGAGCGCCAGTTTCGGGTGATCGTTTAGCACGAACCACACCCCGGCACGCTCGCACACGGGCTGCACGGCTTCGGCCAGCCGCCGCACTTCGTCGAGCGATGCCGTCTTGGCGCGAAGCTGCACGCGGGCCGAGCCCCCCCCGCCAAGCTGCCGGGCGACCTCCGCCGGATCGCGCCCGCGTACGTAGGCGGTGTCCACGAA
>JBJTAU010000481.1:0-4645 GCA_046090965.1 Limisphaerales bacterium
CGGACGCAAGCAAGCCGATGGGCCGCTGCACGAAGTCACGGACGAGGGCTGGCAGTTCACACTGAACGAAAACCTCACCTCGCGCCTCTACTCGAACCGCGCCGCCGTCCGGCAGTTCCTCGCGCAGCGCACGGGCGGAACGGTGTTGAACATGGGCAGCGTGCTGGGCTGGTCGCCGTCGCCGCAGTTCTTCGCCACGCACGCCTACGCCACGGCGAAGGCCGGCATCCTCGGCCTCACCCGGAGCGCCGCCGCGCACTACGCAAAGGACAACATCCGCTTCAACGTCCTCGCGCCCGGACTCGTGGCCACGCCGATGTCCGAGCGGGCGCAGGCCGATGGGGCTATCCGCGACTTCATCCGCACCAAGCAGCCGCTCGACGGCGGGCGCATCGGCCAGTCGGAGGACTTGGATGCCGCCGCCATCTTCTTCATGAGCGACGACTCGAAGTTTGTTACCGGACAAGTGCTCGCAGTGGATGGCGGATGGTGCGTATCGGAAGGACAGCATGGCTGAAAGGCAAAAGGCAAAAGGCAAAAGGCAAAAGCTGCGGGCGCAATTCAGGTCGCGCTCGTCGCTCAACTCTCAACCTTCAACCCTCAACTTCTTCCTCGGCCTCGACCTCGGTGGCACGAGCATCAAGGCGGTCGCCGTGACGGCGGCGGGCGAGAAACTCCGGCAACGCAGCGTGCCATTCGTGGACCGCGACATGGAGTGGGCGAAGAAGATCCGCGCGCTCGTCCGCGCTTGGCGGCGGGAGCTGGGCGAGCCGGCGGGCATCGGCCTCTCCGCGCCGGGCCTCGCGGCAAAGGACGCGCGCAGCATCGCGGTGATGCCAGGCCGCCTGCTCGGACTGGAACGGCTCGACTGGACGGATTACCTGGCTTCGCCCCGACCGATTCCGATTCTAAACGATGCCCATGCCGCCTTGCTCGGCGAGGTCTGGCGCGGCGCGGCGCGCGGCTTGCGCGACGTGATGCTCTTCACGCTCGGCACCGGCGTCGGCGGCGCGGCGATGGTGGATGGACACCTGTTGCGCGGCGCGATCGGCCGCGCCGGTCACCTCGGCCATGTGACGGTGGATTGGAACGGCCCGCGCGATGACTTCAACACGCCCGGATCGCTGGAGCACTTCATGGGCAACAAGTTCATCCGCGAGCGCACCAAGGGCCGCTTCGCCACCACGCATGAGCTGGTCGCCGCCGCCGTGCGGGGCGACGCGGCTGCGAAGGAAATCTGGGACCGCTCCGTGCGCGCGCTGGGTTGCAGCATCGGCTCGCTCATCAACGTTCTGGACTCCGACGCGGTCATCATCGGCGGGGGCATCGCACGCGCGGGCGAGGCGCTGTTCGTGCCGTTGGAGCGCTACGTGCGCCACTACGAGTGGCAGGCCGGCGGCCATCAAGCGAAGCTGCTCCGCGCAGAACTCGGCGACTACGCCGGGGCTTACGGCTCGGCGGCGAACGCGCTGGGTTTCCATCCCGCGCCGGCTTCGCGGCACGGCTCACGGGCGGCGCGGGTGGCGAGCCAGTCCTGGCCCAACGCCTCGGCCAGCGGATCAATGTCGCTCGCGCTGAAGCCGAGATGCAGGTGACGACGCCAGCCTTCGGCGAAACGAAACTTCTTCGAGAGCTTGCCGACCGCGCGCGACATTTCCTCCATCGAACGCAGATAAGAGTTCATCCCCTGACTGACGTCCAGCCAGCCTTGTTGACTCCGGTGCGCGGCGAGCGCGGCGAGCTTCGTCGCGTGGACGGAAGTCGTGTTCACGAATCCATCGGGCACGATCGGATGCCGCAGCGGATCGCAGAGGCCGTGGGGCATCGCGTGATAAACCGTCACGTCGTGCGCGTAGGTCGGGCGCGACGGGATCGAGTGGAAGTTCGGCATGCCGTGCGTGAAGGCCGCCGTCACCGTCAGCCGGCAGGTGTTCATGTGGTCCTCCATGTAGTCCTGCGGCGAGTGCGTGAGGATGATGCTGGCCTGCGATTCGCGGATCACGGCGGCAAGGCGGCGCAAAGTTTTCACATCGTAGAGAATCTCCAAGTCATCACACAACGGCCCGTGGAAGTGCGCGCCGAGAATCTTCGCCGCTTCCTTGGCTTCGGCCAACCGCACGCGCCGCGTCTTCGCCGGGCTGAACTCCACGCTGCCGCAATTGCCGGTGGAGACGTTCATATAATGCGTCTCCCAGCCGCGCTGCTTGAGCTGCAACAGCGTGCCGGCGGCGACGAACTCGATGTCGTCGGGATGCGCGAAGATGGCGAGGGCGGATTTCATGCGGGCGGTTGGACTACTTGGCATCCACTTTCTTCGCCTTGCCCTTCTTGCTCTTTGGCTCGTCGCCGGTCGTGGCCTTCGTGGCACCCTTGCGCGCGGTCACTTCGGGCGGCTCGGGGATGCGGCCTTGGTCGTTGCTCTCCTCAATCCACTTCTCCAACTCAGCGCGCAGCCGCTTGAGCGCGGCTTGGTGCTCGGGCTTCGGGGAGGCGGCAAGGTTGTTCATCGAGTGCGGGTCAGCGTCCATGTCGAACAGCTCCTCGGGCGGCATGGTCGGCGCGAGATAAAAGTTCTTCTGCCAGTCGGTCAGCTTCCCCGCCGCGCCGAGCTCCTTGATGAGGTTCCACACCGGGTAGCTGCGCTCCTTGTAGTCGTTGGTCTGGAGGAACGGCCGCTCCGGCATGAAGTTCTTGATGTAGCGCCAGCGCGCATCGCGCACGGTGCGGTAGCGGAACATCGTCTCGTCGCAGCGGTCACGCGCGCCGAAGACGTATTCGCGCGCCGGCTCGGACTGCTCGCCGAGAAAGACGCGGCCTTGCATCGCTTCTGGCTTCTTCACACCCGCCAGCGCAAGCGATGTCGCCGTGAAGTCCAGCGCGCACACCAGTTGGTCGCTCACCGTGCCAGCTTTGAAGTTCTTCGGGGCCGGGAAATTCTTCGGCCACCGGATGATGAGCGGGATGCTCAAGCCGTCGTCATACACGAACTGCTTGCCGCGCACGTGCGCTTGCCCGTGATCGCCCATGAAGAGGATGAACGTGTTGTCCGCGAGGCCGTCCGCTTCGAGCTGCGCGAGGATCAGGCCGATCTTCCGGTCCAGCTCCGTCGCGGCGTCCAGATACTCGGCCCAGTCCTTCCGCGCGACCGGGTGATCCGGGTAGATCGGCGGCAGCGCGACCTTCGCCGGATCGGCCTTGGGCGGCGCGTGGAACTTGCGATGCGTCTCCTGGAAGTTGATCTGCGCATAGAACGGCTGATGCGATTTGAGGTCGTCCCAATTTGCCGAGTCAAAGGGCTGGCCCGCGTAAGTGAAGTTCCAATCCGTCTTGCCCGTGCCCTTGAAGCCGAAGCTCGCGGGCAGTTGCACCAGGTTCGCCGTGAAGTAGCCAGCCTCGCGGAACCGATCCGTCGCCACCTTCACGCCAGCCGGCAGTTGATAGCCGTCATCGCGATGCGACCGGTGGTGATGCGCGCCGATCGTGGTCTGATACATCCCCGTCATGAAGGCCGAGCGGCTCGCGCTGCACACGGGCGCGGTCGTGTAGGCGCGCGTGAAGCGCATCCCTCCAGCGGCGAGCTTGTCAAGGTTCGGCGTCCAGACTTCCTTCGTGCCATAGCAGCCGAGGTGCGGCGAAAAATCCTCCGCAATGAGCCAGAGAATGTTCGGTCGCGGTGCCGCAGTGCTGTTGAAAGTTGAAAGCTGAAAGTTGAAAGTCGCTAGCGCAGCGAGCATGAACAGGCGTTTCATGACGGAGAACTTACCGAATCAGCGGCTGCCTTGGTGAGCACAAAGTGCGGGAACCCCAGGCCTTGCTAGCGCTGCGCCTCAGGCGGCGACGTGGAACAGCAAGGCCAGGCTGTAGGCCACGACGAAGAGTTGCACGCCGATGCCCGTGTGCAGCACGGCCTTCGCCGCCCGCGGCCGGCGGACGACGATGACCTGCGCCGCCACAATCGCCACCGTGAGCAGGGCGCACTTGTAGCCGATCAGGCCATGCACACCACCCGCGAAGATGAAGTAGCGCGCCAGCGGATTGGCTTCCTGCACCGCGCCGGTGTTCAGCAGGATGGTCGTCAGCACCAGATCCGCGACGCCGAGCATGAGAAACCAGCTCGTATCGGTCTCCAGAGACAGCCTGTGCCGGAATAAATAGTGCAGCAGGGAACGTAGCTTCGGTTTTGGCTCGTCGCTCACGGGGAACTCTGCGCACGAACCGTTGACGCTCCGGTGACGGCGTTCCTTGAAGCAGACTTCTCCCCGTCGCACGGATGAAGTTCACGGCCGGTCATTGCTGCGACTGCGGCCTGCGCGCCTGAATCTGTCTTGCGGAGTAGTCGTAAATCGCCGCCGGGTTGCCGACCAGCGTGCTGAACTCGGCCTGCATCGCGGCCACCAGCGCGGGCGACACCATGCCGCGCGCCTGCAATTGCCCCGCGCCGCTCAACGCCAGCGTCCGCCAATAGTTGATGAACTCCTCGCGTTGCGCCGTGTCCGTCATCCGCGCGTCCAGCCGCACATGCAGCGAGTGGAGCTGGATTTCACCGAAGCCCGCCGCCACCGCCAGCGCACCCAGTTCCGCGCCCACGTCGGGCGCACCGCCGAGCTGGCGCTGCAACTCATCGAACGCCCGCCAATACTCCGCC
>JBJTAU010000482.1:0-3170 GCA_046090965.1 Limisphaerales bacterium
CGACACCCTCGTGCCCTACGCGCAAAGCGAGCAGCTCCTCGCCGCGTTGAAGGCGAAGGGCGTCGAGGCGTGGCTGCAAACGCTGCCCGGTTCGGGCCACGGCGGCCCCGCGTTCACCAAACCCGCCGTGCTCAAGCTCACGCAAGACTTCTTCGACAAACACCTCAAAGGCGCGGACGTGAAGATCGCCCTCGTGCCCGAAGCGGACTTAGCCATCGAGCCACCGAAGCCGGCGACAAAATAAGGGCATGAACCCGGCCGGCTATTCCTCCCGCGCGGTCCGCACCGCGTGGCTCGTCGTCGCGCTCTTGTTCCCCGTCGCGCTGCTGAACTACCTCGACCGGCAGATGATGGCGGCGATGAAGTTCAGCGTGATGCGCGACATCGCGGACATCGGTTCGGAGGCGAACTGGGGTCTGATGCTCGGCCAGTTCAAGTGGGTCTATGCGATTCTCAGCCCCGTCGGAGGCTACTTCGCGGATCGCTTCAGCCGCCGCTACACCATCGCGGCCAGTCTCTTCGTCTGGTCCGCCGTGACGTGGTGGACGGGCCACGTGAAGTCCTACGACGAACTCCTGTGGGCGCGGTCGCTCATGGGCGTGAGCGAGGCGTTTTACATCCCGGCGGCGCTCGCGCTCATCGCGGATCATCACGTCGGCGGCACGCGGTCGCGCGCTGTGGGCTTCCACCAGATGGGCATCTACTGCGGAATCATGGTCGGCGGCTTCAGCGGCTACGTGGCGGATGCGCCGAGCCTCGGCTGGCGTTGGGCCTTCGACGTGACGGGCCTCATCGGCGTGCTCTACGCGCTGCCGCTCGTGTGGCTGTTGCGCGACGCGCCCAAGCAACTTGATCCGAATACACACGTCGCACCACGCGCCACGCCGCTGGGCGAAGCGGCGAAGGAGTTGTTGTCCAACGGCTCGTTCATTTTGCTCGTGCTCTACTTCACGCTGCCCGCGCTGGCCGGCTGGGTGGTGAAGGACTGGATGCCCGCGATTTTGAAACAGCAGTTCAACCTCGGCCAGGGCAAGGCCGGCGTCTCCGCGACGCTTTACGTGAACATCGCTTCGCTCATCGGCGCGGTGCTCGGTGGCTGGGTCGCGGATCGCTGGATGCGCCGCACCGAACGCGGCCGCATCTACACCAGCGCGCTGGGGATGAGCCTGCTGGTGCCCGCGCTCTGCGGCGTCGGCAACGCTGGGACGCTCGCGGTCGCCATCGCGGTCCTCGTCGTCTTCGGCCTTGGCTGGGGCGCGTTCGACTGCAACAACATGCCCATCCTCTCGCAGATCGTGCGGCCCGAACTGCGCGCGACGGGTTACGGCGTGATGAACCTCGTGAGTATCAGTTGCGGCGGCTTCGCGGACGTGGCCTTCGGCGCGTTGCGCGACCGCAACGTGCCGCTCAACGCCATCTTCGGCACGTTCGCGAGCGTCGCGATCTTCTCCGTCGTGCTGGTGCTGCTCATCCGGCCCAAGCAAAATCTTTCCCAGCCATGAAGCCTCGCTTACTTCCGTTCTGGGTTGGCCTGCTGTGCGCGCTCAGTGCCGGTGCGGCAAGTCCCGTTCCCGCGCCGAAGCCGCAGAGCTTGCACTACACCGTGCCGTTCAAGTCCGGCGAGGGCTACCCGCGCTACCGCATCCCGGCCATCTGGTGGGCTCCGGGAAAACCGCTGCTGGCGTTCGCCGAAGGCCGCGTGGGCGGGCGTGGGCTGACCGGCGACATCGACATCGTGCTGCGGCGCAGCTCCGACCGCGGCCATACTTGGCCGCCGATGCAAGTCGTCCCGAATCTCGGCGCCGACACGTGTGGCAATCCCTGCGTGGTGCGCGACGAATCCAACGGCCGGCTCTGGCTCGCACTCACGCGCAGCCGTGGCTCGGACGTGGAAGCGGACATCGTCGCGAGCAAGTCGCCGGGCACGACCGTCTGGATCACGCACAGCGACGACGACGGTTCGACCTGGGCAGAGCCGAAGGACATTTCCGCCACCGCGCGCAAGGCGGACTGGGGTTGGTATGGCACCGGGCCGGGCGCGGGCCTTTACCTGCGCGGCAAACCCGACCGCCTGCTGATGCCGAGCTACCACAGCGCGGGCGGCACGTATCGCACGCACAGCCTCTACTCGGATGACCACGGCGCGACCTGGCAACTTGACGGCCTCGCGGCGGACAACACGAGCGAGCCGCAGGTGATCGAACTCGACAACCAAACCTTGCTGATGAACGCCCGGACCATCGCGGGCTTCGGCGGCCAGCGCACGCAAGTCATCAGCCGCGACCGGGGGACTACGTGGCAGGCGGCCGCAGGCCTTGCGCCACTCGTGGAGAACCAGTGCCAAGGCTGCATCTACCGCAGCTCTCGCGCCGGCTCGAACGGCCAGTTCGACTGGATTTTCTCGCACCCGATCACGCCCGCCCGCGTCGGTGTCCACGCGTGGATCAGCGAGGACAACGGCCGCACTTGGCCGCACGCGCAGCAGCTCTGGAGCGGCCCAAGCGCCTACACCGCGATGGTGCGGCTGCCAGGTGGGCTGGTCGGCATCCTCATCGAGTGCGGCGAGCAACAGACCTACGAGCAGATTGCCTTCATGAAGTTTGCACCCGAATGGCTCAAGGCCGGCAAAGCGCCGGAGTTGAAGCCCGCGCCGCCGAAATGACAAGCCCACCTCGCGGGTTGCCAGCCCGATGAGAATCAGGCTGAATCCCGCCCGAGTTTTTTGCTGATGAAATCCTTTCCCCTCAGCGGCCTCGTGGCCGCCACACACACACCGTTCCACGCGGACGGCTCGATCAATCTCGCCGTCGTCGAGGCGCAGGCCGCCCACCTTGTGGCCAACCGGGTAAAGTTCGCGTTCATCTGTGGCAGCACGGGCGAGAGCCACTCGCTCATGCTGGAGGAACGCCGCGCGCTCGCGGCGCGCTGGATGGAAGTCACTCGTGGCTCGGCACTCAAAGTCATCGTCCACGTCGGCACGCACTGCCTCCCCGACGCCCGGTCGCTGGCGGCGCAGGCACAGCAACTCGGAGCTGCGGCCGTGAGCGCGCTGGCCCCGAGCTACTTCAAGCCGCGCAGCGTGGCCGCGCTGGTGGACTGCTGCGCGGAAATCGCGGGTGGCTGCCCGGAGCTGCCGTTCTTCTACTACGACATCCCGGCGTTGACGGGGT
>JBJTAU010000483.1:0-4263 GCA_046090965.1 Limisphaerales bacterium
GAGCACCTACATCGGCTCGACCCCGAACGGCGTTTCCTATCCCGAGCTGGGCTTCAAGAACGAGCACCACTCGCAGACGCACCATAACAACGAGGCCGAAATGGTCCGCAAGGTCGCCGCGATCACCGCCTTCAACATCGAGCAGTTCGCGCACATGGTGAAGAAGATGGCTGCCCTGCGCGAAGGCGACGGCACGTTGCTCGACAACTGCATCATGATGTGGGGCACCGGACTCGAAGACGGCAACAAGCACACGCGCGAAAACCTGCCCTTCATCATCGCCGGCAAAGGCGGCGGCTCGCTCAGAACCGGCCGCTTCATCGCCGACGTGAAGGGCAACCAAGGCGATCTCCTCACCACGCTGCTCGCCTGCATGGGCGTGCCCCTCGACCGCCCCATCGGCATCGCGACCAAGCAGATCAAGGAGATGATGGCCAATGCGTAGCGCCCCATGACTCGCCTGCTTCTCGCCCTCGGCTTGGTCTGCTTTTCTAGCCCGGCTCGCGCGGCCAGCCCGGATCAGTTCGGAAAATTCTTCGCCAAGCATTGCACCGAGTGCCATGACGCGCAGACGAAGAAGGGGAATCTCGATCTCACGGCGTTGAAGCCGGACTTTGCCGACGCGGAGAATTTCGCGCGCGGGGTGAAGGTGCATGACCGCATCGCGTCCGGCGAGATGCCGCCGACGAGGAAGGAGCGTCCGCCGGCGAAGGAAACGGCGGCGACGTTGAAGACTTTGCGCGAGGCGTTGCTGAAGGCGGAGGTCGCGCGGCTGGCGGGCACGGGTCGCACGGCGTTGCGGCGGCTGACGCGGGCTGAGTATGAGAACACGGTTCGCGATTTGTTTGATCTGCCGGGGCTGGCGTTGCAGGGGAGTTTGCCGGCGGACGGGATGGCGCATGGGTTCGACAAGAACAGCGACGCGCTCGATCTCTCGCACGTCAACCTCGCCAAGTATGTCGAGGCCGCCGAGCACACGCTGGATCACGCGATCGCCACGCGGCCGCAGGCGCACACGACGTTGAAGACGCGGCTCTCGCTGCTCGATCGCGGCGGCTCGGCACCGTATCTCTCGATGCAGGGCGACGTGGTGCTGCTGCGCGATCAGAAGCCCGACCCCGCGTATCCGCCGCCGGGCGAGCACAAGCACATCGATCAGGGCGCGCACGAACGGCTCGGCAGTTACGAGACGGAGAGTTCCGTCGGCGTGTTCCGGCGCGAGGACGAGTCGGTGAATTATTATTTCCGCGGGCACACGACCATTTATCCGGGCCGTTACCGCGTGCGCACATCGCTGTGGTCGTTCCAGTGGGAGAAGGGAAAAGTCCGGCCGTCGCGCGGCACGGAGGCGGCGCGGCTCGCGGTCGTGCAGCTCACGAGCGACGGGCGCGGCGGGCAGCATCCGAACTACACCGTCGGCTATTACGACGCGCCGTCGCTGCGGCCCGCGGAGCACGCGTTCGACGTGTGGCTGAATCACAACGAGATCATGGGCTTCGATGTCGCGTCGCTCGCGCCCGTGGCGAACTACTCGCGCAAGGGCCACGCGATGGCGTTCACCGGTCCGGCCATCGCGGTGGACTGGATGGAGGTCGAAGGCCCGCTCAACGACGTGTGGCCGCCGCGCTCGCACAAGCTGCTCTTCGGCGAACTACCGCTCGCGGAATTCGTCGCGAAGGAACGCCCGAATGAGAAGGCCCCGTCGCACCGGCTCTGGGAGAAGACGTGGCTGCATCTCGGCAAGAACCGTCCCGAGGTGATCGCGGGCGTGTGGACCGTGCGCAGCGAAAATCCGCTCGCGGACGCGGATCGTTTGTTCGCGGACTTTTTGCCGAAGGCGTTTCGTCGGCCCGTCTCGGCGGAGGTGCGGCAGAGCTACGTCGCGAAAGTCGAGGAGCGGTTGAAGGCGGGCGACTGCTTCGAGACGGCGATGCGCTGGGCGTATCGCGCGGCGCTCTGCTCGCCGGATTTTCTCTATCACGTCGAGCCGCTCACGAAGCTCGATGACTTCGCGATTGCGAACCGCCTCTCGTATTTTCTCTGGAACTCGCTGCCCGACGCGCGGCTGACGGAACTCGCGGCGAACGGAAAATTGCGCGATGCGAAAATTCTCGACGCCGAAATCGAGCGGCTGCTGCGCGATAAAAAATCCGAACGCTTCATCGAGGATTTTCTCGGGCAATGGCTGAAGCTGCGCGCCATCGCCGCGAACGATCCGGACAAGAAGCTTTACCCCGAGTTCAGCCCGTATTTGCAGGACGCGATGATCGCCGAGACGCGCGCTTACTTCCGCGAGTTGCTGGAGAAAAACCTCGGCGCGGCGCATCTCGTGAAATCGGACTTCGCGATGCTCAACGAAAAACTCGCGGTGCATTACAACATCCCCGGCGTGACCGGCGCGCAGGTCCGGCGCGTGCCGCTGCCGGCGGATTGCCCGCGCGGCGGTTTTCTCACCCAGGCGGCGATTTTGAAGATCACCGCGAACGGCACGACGACTTCGCCCGAGCCGCGCGGGGCCTTTGTGATGGACCGCATCTTCGGCCAGCCGCCGGAGCCGCCGCCCGCGAACGTCGCCGCCGTCGAGCCGGACGTGCGCGGCGCGACGACGATCCGCGAGCTGCTCGACAAGCAACGCAACCACGCCGCGTGCGCCGGATGCCACGCGAAGATCGATCCGCCGGGCTTCGCGCTGGAGAGCTTCGATGTCATCGGCGGCTACCGCACGCGCTACCGCTCGATCGGCGAGGGCGACCCCGCGCCGCGCGGCGCGATCGATCCGTTCATCGGCATCAGCTTCAAGCTCGGGCCGAAGGTGGACCCAAGCGGCGCGCTCGCAGACGAGCGGAAGTTCGCCGACATCCGAGAATTTCAAACACTCGCCGCTGCGAAGCCGGAAATGCTTTTGAAAAATCTCGCGCAACAACTCGCCGTTTACGCCACGGGCCGCGAAGTGACGTTCAGCGATCGCGAACAAATCGCGTCGATCGTCACCGCCACGCAGAAGCAAGGCGGCGGCGTTCGCACGCTGTTGCATGAACTCGTGCAGAGCCGACTGTTCCAGACGCGATAGACTCCGACCGACAAGTTTCCCCCTTTCACACCGGGCCGCCACTCCTCACCGACGAGCAAGTGGCCACTTCTCGGCTGATTGGTCTGAGTGCTGGCGAGCGCGAAGCGCGCTTGCGCGAGGTCTTGATGTCGTGCCCAGTGCACCGGTGAGCACCCCGAGCGCATCAGCGCCGTGTGGGCCGGGCTGGCACGGATGCGGTCACCAACACCGTCCCCGCTGAAACTTTCGCCTGCTTGCCCCGGCTGCCCTCCGGTGTCAGATTCCGCCGCGATGAACTCACCTTGCACACCGCAACTCGGCAGCCGGATGACCCGCCGTCGCTTGCTGCAAGTGGGCGGCATGGGAATGTTCGGCCTGTCGCTGCCCAAGCTGCTGGCGGCGGAGGCCAAGGCTGGCAAGAACCCGATCGCGCGCGCGAAGTCCGTCGTCTTCCTCTTCCAGTGGGGCGGGCCGAGCCATCTCGAGACCTTCGACATGAAGCCCGACGCGCCCGAGGGCATCCGTGGCCTGCACCAGCCGATGTCGTCCAGCGCCGACGGCATCCAGGTCAACTCCCTCTTGCCGCGCACCGCCAAGGTCATGGACAAGGTCTGCCTGATCCGGTCCATGCACCATACGATGAAGAACCACAACTCGGCGGGCTATTACGCGCTCTCCGGGCACGCGCCCGCCACGGATGACCAGCGGCTGAAGGACTCGATTGACCTCTTCCCCGCCTACGGTTCCGTCGTGGACAAGCTCGCCCCGCTCAAGGGCGGCGACCTTCCGACCTTCGCCGCGTTTCCTTACGCGATCTCGGATGGCTCGCTGGTGCCCGCTCAACACGCGAGCTTTCTCGGCAAGGTCCACGATCCGCTGCTGGTTCTGCGTGATCCGAGCGAACCCGGTTTCGGCCTGCCGGAACTCAGCCTGCCGGCCAATCTTTCCTTCGACCGGCTGGCAGCGCGCCGCGAGTTGCAAAAGGTCGTGGATGCGCAAACCCGATTGCTCGACCACTCGACCGCCGCGCGTGGCCTGGACGCCTACTAGGACAAGGCGCTGGCGAGGCTCCCCTCCACGAAACTCCGCGAGGCGTTCAATCTCGACGCCGAGCCCGCCCAACTCCGCGACGCCTACGGGCGCACCCCGTATGGCCAGGGCTGCCTGCTCGCGCGCCGGCTGGTCGAGACCGGCGTGAAGTTCGTGCAGGTCTA
>JBJTAU010000484.1:0-6752 GCA_046090965.1 Limisphaerales bacterium
TGGTCGTCATCCCGGGCCCCTCGCGCGGGCTGGGGCGGGCGCTGGCGGAGGAGTTCGACCGGCGCGGACACCCGGTCGTCGGCTGCGGGGGCGACCGCGCGGCGGTGGCGGAGTTGGCGAAGCGCCACGGCGCGCCGCATGACTTCGCGGTGGTGGACGTGGCTTCCGACGAAGCCGTGCGGGCATGGGGGAAGCGTGTTCTTCACTCGCACGGTGCGCCGGACCTGCTGCTGAACAACGCCGCGCTCATCAACCGCAACGCGCCGTTGTGGGAAGTCAGCGCGCAGGAGTTTTCCGAGGTGGTGGACGTGAACGTGAAGGGCGTGGCGAATGTGATCCGGCACTTCGTCCCGGCGATGGTCGCGCGGCGCAGCGGGATCATCGTGAACTTCAGCTCGGGCTGGGGTCGCTCGACCTCGGCCGTGGTCGCGCCCTATTGCGCGACGAAGTGGGCGATTGAAGGCCTCACGCAGGCGCTTGCGCAGGAGCTGCCGTCGGGCATGGCCGCCGTGCCGCTCAACCCCGGCATCATCAACACCGACATGCTGCGAAGCTGCTTCGGCGGTTCGGCGGCGGCGTATCCGAGCGCGGAGGAATGGGCCAAGCTCGCGGTGCCATTTCTGCTGAAGCTCGGCCCGCGTGACAACGGCCGACCGCTGTCGGTGGCCGGCGTGCCGGAGGAATGAAGGGCGCGCAGGGACGTTAGTTCCCTTGGGCAAGCGCAACGGACTGACTGGAGTAGCGTCGTGATGGGGAACGGCTTGGTTACACACTGGTCCGGAGAGAAGCCCTTCTCCTCCATCGCGAAGTCAGAGCCAAGGCCGGTCATCAACACTGTCCGCAGGCCGCTCACCTCCGCCTTGCCGCGCGCGAGGAGCTGGAGGCCATTGAGGCCGGGCATCTTGAAGTCGGCGAGGAGCAGGTCGGGCTTCACCGGGCCGTGACGCAGTTCGGCCGCAGCGGCCAGCGGATCGTGGAAGACGCGCGTGCGAAAGCCGGCGAGTTGGAGCAGTTCCGCGACGATCTCGGCGGACACCGGCTCATCATCCACGACGAAGACCAACGGGTGGCCATGATCGGCGGCGTGGCGGGACTGGTGCGCGGCGCTCATTTCTTCGCAAAAACTACAGCGGACACCGTAGAGGAAGTTTCGTGCCAGTCGCGTGGCCGCGAACCGTGCGCGGCTGGGAGCCGGTTTTGCCTTTCCATCATTTTGCCCGGCAGATACAACCACCCGCGAAGGCATGCGCTATGGAAACCGCTCACTGCGGGGCCAACGCCTTCCCGTCGCACAGCCGCTGTCGAACCAATCACGCATGAAAATCGGCATCATCGGACTCGGCTACGTCGGGCTTCCCCTCTCGCTGCAATTCGCACGCTCCGGCGTGGACATCACCGGCCTCGACGTGGATGACCGCAAGGTCGTCGCGCTGACGGCGGGCCAGAGCTACATCGAGCACATCCCCGCCACCGCAATTCAGGAGCAGGTCAACGCCGGACGCTTCCGTGCGACGACGGACTTCTCCGCCATCAAGAAGCTCGACGCCGTCATCATCTGTGTCCCGACGCCGCTCAACAAGAACCGCGAGCCGGACATCAGCTACATCATCAAGTCCGGCGAAGCGATCCTGCCGCACTTGCACAAGGGCTTGCTCGTGGTGCTCGAATCCACGACCTACCCCGGCACGACGGACGAGGACTTGCGCGCGGTGCTGGAGCGCAACGGCCTGAAGGCGGGCAAGGACTTCAACCTCGCCTTCTCCCCCGAGCGCGAAGACCCCGGCAATCCCGACAGCAAAGTCGCCATCATTCCCAAGGTCGTCGGCGGCTTCACGCCCGAGTGCCAGCGCCGCGCCGTGGAACTCTACGGCCAGGCGATCAAGACGATCATTCCCGTCAGCTCGTGCCGCGCGGCCGAAGCGACGAAGCTGCTCGAAAACATTTTCCGTGGCGTGAACATCGCGCTGGTGAACGAGCTGAAGCAGGTTTACGCTGCGATGGGCATTGACGTATGGGAAGTCATCAACGCCGCGAAGACCAAGCCCTTCGGCTACATGGCCTTCTACCCCGGGCCCGGCCTCGGCGGGCATTGCATCCCGATTGACCCGTTCTACCTCACCTGGAAGGCGCGCGAGTATGGGCAGAATACCAAGTTCATCGAGCTGGCCGGCGAAGTGAACACCGCCATGCCGATGTATGTCGTGCATCGCCTGCAAGAGGCGCTGAATACGAAGAAGAAGGCCATTAACGGCAGCAAGATTCTCATCGTCGGCCTCGCCTACAAGGCGAACGTGGACGACGACCGCGAGTCGCCGAGCTACGTGCTCCTCGACCTCTTCAAGGAACGCGGCGCGAAGGTCGCCTACTACGACCCGCACGTGCCCGTCATCCGCCCGAGCCGCGAGCACGGCCACTGGGCCGGCACGAAATCCGTGCCGTGGACCGCGAAGAGCATCGGCGGCTATGACGCCGTGGTCATTTCCACCAACCACAAGAAGACGAACAACCAGAACCTCGCCGACTGGGCGCAGTGCATCATCGACACGCGCAACGCGATGGCCGACGTGAAAGTGGACCGGAAGAAAGTGTGGAAGGCGTGACGCCCTTACGTTTTACGCATTACGTTTTACTCCAGCCCAACCGCGTAACTCGTAATACGTAATTCTCATGTCCGCCTACGAAACTCTCCGCGCCGAGCTGAAGAAATCCCCGCGCACCTGGCTCGTCACCGGGACCGCCGGCTTCATCGGTTCGAACCTCGTCGAACACCTCCTCAAGCTCGACCAGCGCGTCGCGGGCCTCGACAACTTCGCCACCGGCCACCGCAAGAACCTAAACCAACTCAAGGACCTCGTCACCGCCAGCCAGTGGGAACGCTTCCGGTTCATCGAGGGCGATCTGCGCATCGCTCACCACTGCCACGAAGCCGCCGCTGGCGTGGACTACGTGTTGCATCAGGGCGCGCTCGGCTCTGTGCCGCGCTCCGTTGCCGACCCCGTGACGAGCAATGAGGCGAACGTCCTCGGCTTCCTCAACATCATGCTCGCCGCACGCGATGCGCAGGTGAAGCGCTTCGTCTACGCCTCCAGCAGCAGCGTCTACGGCGACCACCCGGACCTGCCGAAGGTCGAGGACAAGATCGGCAACGTCCTCTCGCCCTACGCCGCGACCAAGAGGTTCAACGAGATTTACGCCGACGTCTTCGCGCGCACCTACGGCTTCAAGGCCATCGGCCTGCGCTACTTCAACGTCTTCGGCCCGCGCCAGGACCCCGACGGCGCGTATGCGGCGGTCATCCCGAAATGGGTCGCGTCGCTGCTGAAGAAGGAACCCGTCTTCATCAATGGCGACGGCGAGACCAGCCGCGACTTCTGCTTCGTGGAAAACGTCGTGCAAGCCAATCTCCTCGCCGCCACCGCGACCAACGAGGACGCGTTGAACCAAGCCTACAACATCGCCGTCGGCGACCGCACCACGCTCAACGACCTCTACCGCGCCATTCACGACGGTCTGCGTCGGCGCAACCCGGCGCTGCCTGAGCAGAAGCCCACTTACCGCGACTTCCGCGTCGGCGACGTGCGCCACTCGCTCGCGAACGTGGACAAGGCCCGGCGTCTCCTTGGCTACGCGCCCACGCACACGATGCCGCAAGGCCTCGAACTCGCGCTGGACTGGTATATGGCGAATGTCGGGTGAACGCCGCGCATTGCTTTCCGGCTTCGAATTCACCACATTGTCCGCATGGGACTTTCCACGGCCCAAATCAAGTTGAGCAACCCGCGCAAGCCTGCGCTCGCCGCGCTGTAAGTTTCGGCGTTGGCGGACACGGGCGCTCTGCTGTTGTGCATCCCGGAGCACGTCGCCGCGCAGCTTGAGCTGGAGCCGAGTTCCAAACGCGAGGTCGTGACGGCGGATGGTAAAACGCATCTCGTGCCCTACGTCGGACCGTTGGAAGTGGGCTTTGAGAACCGGCAGTGCTTCGCCGGGGCTTTGGTGATGGGCGATGAAGTGCTGCTTGGCGCGGTTCCGATGGAGGACATGGACTTGGTCGTCTCTCCCAGCCTGCGTCGCGTGACTGTCAACCCGGCCAACCCCAACATCGCCGTGAGCATCGCCAAGGGCTTTCGGAGCGGCTTCCCGAGGTGACTGCCTCCGAATGTTTTGGTCATCGCATAAAGAGGACGACGAGAAAAAGCGCGTGCGGAGCGTCTTCGAGCACTTGGTCTCGCCCAAAGTAGTCAATGAGCTTCTGAAGGGTGACCTCTCGCTCCCCCCGATTACCGAAGCACAGCTTGAGTTCGTCTTCGCCATCGTGGGGGGCAGCACTCCTGAGGAAGTAAACCGGCATCTCAGTTTGGTTGGTGAACTCACACGGGAACACGATGGTCAGGTGAATACCATGGCTTGCTCGCTGGTAGTGATTGATTTCCGTTGCCATCCCGAAGGCAAATTGGCCTCCGAGTCCCGCCGGAAACTGGTAGGCGCGTTGCGTGAAAAGCTCGGCAACAAAGTGAAGGCTGTGCATGGGGCAGCCAAGGGACATTATGGCCTTTACGGTTCGGAGAAGCACGTTATGGCTTACACCTTCACCTTTCCTGAATTTGAAGCAGCGATAGCCACACTCGCACGACTCAAGTTCGGTGAGATCGAGGAGTTGATCTAGTGAAACGCGATGTCGACTCGGCCAGACTTGAGTCTCGCCTTGCTTCGTTCAGCCTCTCCGACGCATGACCGCCCCTGAGTCCCACGTCAACGAACTCGCCGACTACGAGCGCGTCATCCGGCCCAAGCGCGGGCTGGTGGCGGTGGACTTCGACGAGCTGTGGCGCTACCGCGAGCTGTTCTGGTTCCTCGCCTGGCGCGACATCCTCGTGCGCTACAAGCAGGCCGCGCTCGGCGTCGCGTGGGCCGTGCTCAAGCCGTTCCTCACGATGGTCGTGTTCACCATCGTCTTCGGGAAGCTCGCGGGCTTCTCGGAGAAGAAGGGGATGAACTTCGAGACCTACGCGGTGCTCACGCTCGCCGGGCTGCTCCCGTGGCAGTTCTTCGCCAACGCGATGGCCGAGAGCAGCAACTCGCTCGTCGGCTCCTCGAACATGATTTCCAAAATCTACTTCCCGCGCCTCATCATCCCGGCCAGCGCGGTCATCAGCGGCGCGGTAGATTTCGTGATCGGCTTGGTGATCCTCTTCGGCGTGATGATTTGGGCGGGCGTGAGCTGGCACCTGAACCTGCTGCTGCTGCCGGTGTTCTTCCTCGTGGCGTTCGCGGCGGCGTTCGCCATCGGTCTGTGGCTCTCGGCGCTGAACGTGAAGTATCGCGACGTGAAATACATCGTGCCGTTCATCGTGCAGATGGGCCTTTACGCCAGCCCGGTGGCCTTCCCGTCCAGCCTCGTGCGCGAGAAGTTCGGCGACACGGTGTTCTTCCTGTTCAGCCTGAACCCGATGGTCGGGGTGATTGACGGCTTCCGCTGGGGCGTGCTGGGCGGGGCGTTCGAGCCGTATTGGCCGGGCTTCTGGGTGAGCATCGCGGTCATCGCCGCGCTGCTGGTCAGCGGCGCGCTCTACTTCCGCCGCGCGGAGAAGACGTTTGCGGATGTGATTTAACCACGAATGGACACGAAGAGACACGAATGGGGAGGCTGCGTAGTGCGTGGTGCGTGGTGCGTGACTACGACAGGTCGCGTCCGTGATAACTCACGCACCACGCACCGGCCAGCTCGGTCCCTTTCCCATTCGTGTTCATTCGTGTTCATTCGTGGTTTCCGTCTGACCCATGTCCAAGCCCATCATCAGCGTTCGCGGCATCTCGAAGCAGTATCGGCTCGGCGCGGCCAAGTCGCAGGACACCTTGCGCGACCAGCTCACTGACTGGGTCAAGAACCTCGCGCGCGGCGAGAGCGAGAACGCCACGGAGTGCTTTTGGGCGCTGCGCGACGTGTGCTTCGATGTCCGGCCCGGCGAAGTCATCGGCGTAATTGGGCGCAATGGCGCGGGCAAGTCCACGCTGCTCAAAGTCCTCAGCCAGATCACCGAGCCGACCGAGGGCGAGATTTACCTGCGCGGACGGCTCGCGTCGCTGCTCGAGGTCGGCACCGGCTTTCATCAGGAGCTGACCGGCCGCGAAAACATCTACCTCAACGGCGTGATCCTCGGCATGACCAAGGCCGAGGTGCGCGCGAAGTTCGATGAGATCGTCGAGTTCGCCGAGGTCGGCAAGTTCCTCGACACGCCGGTGAAGCGCTATTCCTCCGGCATGTATGTGCGGCTCGCCTTCGCCGTAGCGGCGCACTTGGAGCCGGAGATTCTCGTCGTGGACGAGGTGCTCGCGGTCGGCGACGCCGCGTTCCAGAACAAGTGCCTCGGCAAGATGCAGGACGTGGCGAAGAACCGCGGCCGCACCGTGCTCTTCGTGAGCCACAACATGGCCGCCGTGCAGGCGCTCTGCGGGCGCATCATCCACATGGGCGGCGGGCGCGTGCTGGGCGATGGCGACCCGGACACGCAGATCAACGCCTACCTCGGCGAGATCAAGAAGCCGCGCACCGAAACGGCCGTGCCGCTGGGCAAGGTCGTCGAGTGCCGGCAACTGGAGTTCAGCCCGAACCCCATCGTCAGCGGGCAGCCCATCGAGTTTACGCTCGAACTCGGCGCGAAGCAGCGCACGCAACTCATTGACTGCGCCATCCTGATTTACAGCGTCTATGGCCAGCGCGTGGCCATCCTCGATCTGCGCAAGCCCACCGGGCA
>JBJTAU010000485.1:0-5899 GCA_046090965.1 Limisphaerales bacterium
GCAGCGTCTCTGAGAACACGCGCACCGGCCCGAGGCCAAGCCGCTTGAGCGCGGGGATGAAGGCGCGGCTAAGGTAGGCGTCGAGGCGCGACTGCTGGGCGGGCTTGAGCGACCAGGTGCGCAGCTCGTAAAACTCGGGGCCGGGCTTGGCTGCGGCGGACGCGGAGGCAGCAGCGGTGACGGCGGAGGCGGCGAGGGAGGATTTCAAGCAGGCGCGGCGTTTCATGGTTGGGCGGAGAGTAGGGCCACTGACCCGCGAGGAAAAGCGGTTGTTTGCCGGGGCGATTCTCCGGCATGCCAGTTCCCGCTGGCCGCACCGAGTTCCGCATGTAAGGTTTCCGCCGCCGACACGTCCAACAAACCGCGCGGCCAAACCGCCGCGCCGCAACCATGAACCGCCGCCAATTCCTCCCCCTACTCGCCGCGCTGCCCGAGCTTGCCCCCACCATGAACGCCGCCGACTCCAAGCCCAACGATCCGCCCAAGGACGCCGCCAAGCCCGGTGCCGACGCGAAAGCCGCCACCGAGAAAGTCGTCATGGGCGGCGGCTGCTTCTGGTGCACCGAGGCTGTCTTCCAGCGCGTCAACGGCGTGAAGAAGGTCGTCTCCGGCTACTCCGGCGGCCACGTCGTCAACCCGACCTACGAGCAGATTTGCAGCAAAGGCACCGGCCACGCGGAGGTCATTCAGGTGGAGTTCGACCCGAAGGCTGTCTCGCTGGCGACGCTCTTCGAGGTCTTCTTCGCGGCGCATGACCCGACCACGCTGAACCGTCAGGGCGCGGACAGCGGCCCGCAGTATCGCTCTTGCATCTTCTACGCGAACGACGCGCAGAAGGCCGCCGCCGAGGAGGCGAAGAAGAAGGCGCAGCCCGGCTGGAAGGACCCCATCGTGACGGAAATCGCCGCGCAGAAGAACTTCTACGCGGCGGAGGACTACCACCAGAATTACTTCAACCTAAACTTCAACCGGAACGGCTATTGCAGCGTGGTCATCGCTCCCAAACTGCGGAAGCTGATCAAGGAAGGGAAGATCCGGGAGAATTGAATTGCTATTGAGGTTCCAACCATCATCACGTCGCTGCGAGCGACTGATCTAGCGAGTCAGGTCTATGCAAGCGATTAACAGCGCCATTGAAAGGCTCGTCTCGGTGAAAGCGCGCAAGGGTATGTTCATAGGAGAGAGCGTTCGAGACGCTGAAGCATTTCTGAGCGGTTTTCGGCAGGCGCTGATGGCGACTGGAGTTCCTTTGACCACGCATTCAGAAAAGATTCTTGAGAGTCGAGGCTGGACATTCAGCTCGGCTGGGTTTGGTCCGTCCATGAGGGAGAAGGGCTGACTGAGCAGGAGGTTGCGAACCAACTGATTGACGCACTCATTGAAGAGCTGCGCCAGTTGGCTGCCGCTTGAGTCCAACCGTAGCTCCGCCGCGCGTCAGCTCTACTTCTTGTAAAGCCCCGCCACCTGCGCGGCGTAGCCGTTGAGCGGCAGCGTGCGGATGCGGTCGCCGGTGTCCACCTGGCGCTCGGTGGCTTGGGACCAGCGCGGGTGCGGGACGGCGGGGTCCACGTTGGACTCAAACGGATATTCCTCCGGCGAGAGCGATTCCCAGAGCGTCTTGGGCTGCTCGGCAACCAGCTCGATTGACACCAGCGACTTGCCGCTCTTGTAGCCGTATTTCCATGGCACTTCGACGCGGATGGGCGAGCCGTTCTGCTTGGGCAACGGCTTTCCGTAAACGCCGGTGACAAGCATCGTGAGCGGGTGCATGGCTTCCTCGATGCGGAGGCCTTCGGTGTAGGGCCACGGGTAGCCGCGCAGGCGGTTGATGCCGGGCATCTGGTCGGGTCGCGCGGCGGTGACGAACTTCACGAACTTCGCCTCGGCCTTGGGCTTGACCTTCTGCAACAGCTTGCGCAGCTCGAAGCCCGTCCATGGCACGACCGCGCCCCACGCCTCGACGCAGCGGAAGCGATACACGCGCTCCTCCAGGCCGAACTCGGCCGCCAGGTCCTGCGCGTCCGCCGTGAAGGGCTGCTCGCACAGGCCGTGGATTTTCACCGGCCACGGCGCGATGACGAACTTGTCCACACGGTCCACCACCGCCTCCTTGTCCGTGCTGAACTCGTAGAAGTTGTTGTAGGTGGTGAAGACGCGCTCGTTGCTCAACTTCAGGTCCGGCGGGCTGAAGGCGACGTTGCGCGCGGCGGGGTAGAGCTTCTTCGCGTCAGCAGCTCGGACCGCGAGCGAGGCGGCGAGCAAACCGCCGCCGGCGAAGCCGAGTTCGCGGAGGAATTTCCGCCGGTCGCGATAAGCGCGCTCCGGCGTCACGCGGCTTTCGGAAATGTGCCAGTCGGGTCGGATGATCACGTTGGGCATGGCGGAAAGGCTGACGCAGCGGCGCGGAGGCCGCATCAAAAATGTTCGTCCGCCGGCTCGGGTAATCTCCGGGCTTTACGGGTGGGGGAACCGCGCTACATTTGCAGCCCCATGACCCCAACCGAAGTAAAGCGCTTCGCCGGACTCCTGAACGAGGAACTGCAGGCCTTGGAGCACACCGCCAAGATGCGCCGGTTCATGGCGGGCGAGACCATCTTCCGTGCGGGCGATCCCGGCGACGGCTTTTATCTGGTCGAGTCGGGTCGCGTCATCATCTCCGCTGTGGTCGGGGCCGAGTCGCGCCCGTTGGCGACCGTCAGCCCTGGCGAGTTCTTTGGTGAGATGGCGTTGCTGGATGACGCGCCGCGCTCTGCCACTGCCACGGCCGAAGTGGATACGCGGGCCTTCTGCATCGGTCGGGAGGAGTTGCTGGCGCTGCTGGAGCAAAAGCCCCGGCTGGCCTTGAACCTCATCCGCGAGTTCAGCCACCGCGTGCGCTCGCTGAACCGCAAATACATTGACGAAATCTTGCAGGCCGAACGCCTCGCGATGATCGGCCGCTTCGCCCGCACCATCGTCCACGATTTCAAGAACCCGCTCAACGTCATCGGCCTCGCCGCCGAGATGGCCGGCATGGACATCGCCACGCCTGAGATGCGCGGCCACGCCCAGGTGTGCATCGCGCGGCAGGTCGCGCGCATGACGAACATGCTCAACGAGCTGCTGGACTTCACCCGCAACACGAGCTCCCAGCTCGTGCTGGCTTCGGTCAACTACGCCGAATACGTCGCCGCGCTGGGCGAGGAAATCGGCCTGGAAATCGCCGAGCGCGGCATGAAGCTGCGCGTCGAGACCCCGCTGCCGGCGGTCGTCGTGCAAGTTGAGCCGCAACGCCTCTCGCGCCTCTTCTACAACCTCGTCAACAACGCCGTGGACGAGATGCAGTCCGGCGGCACCGTCACCTTCCGCGCCTCCGTGCAGGGCAACGAGCTCGTCACCGAGGTCGAGGACACCGGCCCCGGCATTGCGCCCGAGATCGCCCAACGTTTGTTCGAGCCGTTCGCCACGCACGGCAAGCAGAACGGCACCGGCCTGGGCCTCTCGATCTGCAAAAAGATCGTCGAGGACCACGGCGGCCAGATCTCCGCCCGCAGCGAGCCGGGGAAGGGCGCGACGTTTGTCTTCACGCTGCCGTTGAGCCGATAGGGGAGCGACAGTGGGGAGAAGTAATTGGTGTTTAGTGATTAGTTCCGCTCGCCGTGCCCCTGTCCCTTGCCCAGACTCCGCACTAATTACTAATCACTTTTCCGTCTGCCGATGAACCGCATCCGCCTCCTGCCCGAAAACGTCGCCAATCAAATCGCCGCCGGCGAGGTGATCGAGCGCCCGGCCAGTGTGGTGAAGGAGTTGGTCGAGAACGCCCTCGACGCGCAGGCCGCGCACATCACGGTGGACGTGCTCGCCGGCGGACGCGGCCTCGTGCGCGTGACGGACGACGGCACGGGTATGAGCCGCGACGACGCGCTCCTTTGCCTCGAACGCCACGCCACGAGCAAGGTGCTGAACGCCGCCGACCTCTTCCGCATCACCACGATGGGCTTCCGCGGCGAAGCGCTGCCAAGCATCGCGAGCGTCAGCCGCTTCACGCTCACCACGCGCGAGCGCGACAGCGATTCGCCCGAAGCCACGCAAGTCATCGTCCATGGCGGGAAGATTTTGGAAGTCCGTTCTGCCGGGGCGCCCGCAGGGACGAGCATTGAGGTGCGGCAGCTCTTCTACAACCTGCCCGCGCGCCGGAAATTCCTCCGCACCGAGGAGACCGAGCGCGCACACATCCACCACTACCTCACGCTCGCCGCGCTCGCGCACCCGCACGTTGCCTTCACGTTCACCACGGACAGTCGCACGATTTTCCAGCTCCCCGCCGCGAAGACCGGAGCGGACGCCGCCAGCCAACTCGCCGCGCTGCGCGAGCGGTTGCGCGCGCTGCACGGCGCGGATCTGAAGCTCCTCGTCGTGGACACGCAGGGAACCTACGAACAACTCCGCGACCCCGCTGATCCCGAACCCAACTCGACCCTCGACCCTCGACCCTCGACCCTCCGTCTCTGGGGCTTCATCGGCGCGCCCGGTGTCTCGCGCGGCTCGCGGGACGACCAGCATCTCTTCGTCAACCGCCGCCCCATCGAGAACCGCGCGCTGAACTTCGCGCTCATCGAGGGCTACCACACTGCGTTGATGAAGGGCCGCTATCCCGTCGCGTGCCTCTTCCTCGAACTCGACCCCGCGCAGGTGGACGTGAACATTCATCCCGCCAAGCGCGAGGTGAAGTTCCACCACGAGCGCGCCGTGCGTGCCTTCGTCACGCAAGCCATCCGTGACACGCTGCTGAACTTTCACACGGCTGGTAGGGTCGACCTGCCGGTCGGCCGGCCCGTCCCTACGCCAAGTGAAGTTCCGTTGCCAACGAGTTCGCCTGAGCCAGACGCGCAGCAGCGCGTCCCCACCACGCCATCGCAGACCCAAGCGCCTCCTGCTTCCCCGCCCGACTTCTTCCCCGGGCTGCCCAGCAAACCCATCCCTGACTGGCCCGCCAGCGCGCCCAAGCAAACGCCCTTGCCGATGGGGTTTAGCGGTCAGCAGTCAGCGGTCAGCAATCAGCCAACCGCCGCCGCCCCTCACGCACCACGCACCACGCACCACGCCGCCCCATCTCCTATCTCCCATCTCCCATCCGCTCTGCTTTCCGTCCCGCTCCGCCTCGTCGGCGTCATCGGGCGGCTCTACGTCGTGCTGGAGAGCGACCGCGGCCTCGTGCTGATGGACCAGCACGCCGCGCACGAGCGCATTCTCTTCGAGCAGATGCTCGACCGGCTCGAAGCCGGCGGGGAGGCGGATTCGCAACGGCTGTTGCTCCCCGAGACCGTCGAGTTGTCCGTGCGCGATGCGGAATTTCTCCGCCAACAACTGCCGATTCTCGCGCGCCTCGGCGTGGGCCTGAGCGAGTTTGGCGAGCGCACCTTCCTGCTCGAAGCGCTGCCGCCGTTCGCGAAAGTCCCCGAGGCCCGCCGCTTCGTGATCGAACTGGTGGATGCGCTCAAGTCCGCCGGCGAGGGCGTCAACGCGCTGCGCCTCGGCGAGGAGGTCATCACCAAGACCGTCTGCCGTCACGCCGTGAAGGCCAACGACCCGCTCGCCGGCCCGGAGTTGGAAAACCTCGTCGCCGACCTGCGCCGCTGCCGGATGCCTTACACCTGTCCGCACGGCCGGCCCACGCTGATTGAGATGAGTTTGAAGGAGCTGGAAAAGAAATTCGGTCGCGTGCAGTGAGGAGCGAACCCAAAGATTCAGGTAAGACAAAGATGCGCACCCTCAGATTCGGGCAAGACTATGATGGGAGCCCAAAGTTTGGCGGTGGACAAAGCTTCAGCATCGGCATCTTTGTCTTCCGTGAATCTTTGGGGTCCACTCTTCGGTTCACGGGCGAAAATCGCGGCGCTTCGCGGGCCGTTGGTTCTCT
>JBJTAU010000486.1:0-4791 GCA_046090965.1 Limisphaerales bacterium
GGTAATGATATGGGCTTCCGGTGGGCTTCCTTCACCACATCCCGATTTAGCCGGCGGGCGTGCCGCCGGCGTTCCAGTCGTTGGTGTGGGGGTGCATCTCCACCCGGTTTTTCCAGCTCACGGAGCCGTCGAGGAGGGCGACGTTGCCACCGGTGGCTCCGTAATCCGCGCAGGTCTTGCCGACGCTGGGCTGGATCCAGCCGGTGGTGGCTCCGCGCATACCGGCGCGGGCGTGCGGGACGACGGCCCAATTGTTGGCGGAGGGATACGTCCAGTCGTTGAGGTCGTAGATGAGCACCAGATTGGGGTTGTCGCTGGCACGGTAAGGCGCGACCCAGTCAGTGATCGCGGCGGGCACGACGAAGCCGCCGAGGTAACCGTAGCCGTCAAGGTAACAGCGCAAGCCTGCATTGTAAGCCAGTTCGCCGGGCTGATTCGGCGTGGCCCCGAAGGTGCCCGCGCCAAACGGATAGGGCAGGTTCGGGCAGACGGCGATCTTGTGCGTCTTCGCATAGTCCAGCAGCGCCTGCCCGCCCTCCTGCGAGAGCCAGATAGTGTGCGAGACATTGTCCCCGAGCCGCTTGCCGCCGAAGAGCCGGTCGTTCCAATCGCCGGCATAGACGTGCGCCGTGATGGCGAACTGCCGGATGTTGTTCTTGCACGCGGCGCGCTTGGCCTTCTCCTTCGCGCTCGAAAGCGCCGGCAAGAGCATCCCCGCCAGGATCGCGATGATCGCGATGACGACGAGCAGCTCGATCAAGGTGAAACCGACGGCTTTGGTTGGTGGCAAGCGACGCATGGTCCGGAAAGCGCGTGTTCGACGGGAGGGATCGATCCCGTGTTCAGCGGCCCGTTCTCTTCGCCATCTACGGCCATCGAGAAGTGATTCATCGATGGCTCGAGCGCGTTGGTCTCGGCCTTTCGGGCTACACCCGCCCCTTCACCAACGACTCCACCACTGCCGGGTCCGCCAGCGTCGAGATGTCGCCGAGGTTGTCCAATTCGTTCTCGGCGATCTTGCGCAGGATGCGGCGCATGATTTTGCCGGAGCGAGTCTTGGGCAGGCCTTCCGTGAATTGGATTTTCTCCGGGCTGGCGTGCGGGCCGAGGATGTCGCGGACCTTGAGATTGATTTCCTTTTTCACCGCGTCGCTGGGCGTCTGGCCAGTGCGCAACGTGACGAAGGCGTAGATGGCCTGGCCCTTGATGTCGTGCGGGAAGCCGACCACGGCGGCTTCGGCGACGGACGGGTGCGCACCAATCGCGCCTTCGACTTCCGCGGTGCCGATGTTGTGGCCGCTCACGATGAGGATGTCGTCCACGCGGCCGGTGATCCAATAGTAGCCATCGGCATCGCGCCACGCACCGTCGCCGGTGAAATACTTGCCGGGGAAACGCTTGAAGTAGGTGTCCACGAAGCGCTGGTGATCGCCGAAGACGGTGCGCATCTGGCCGGGCCAGCCGGGCTTGAGGCAGAGGTTGCCGCGCACGTCTTTGCCGAGGAGTTCGTTGCCCTGGTCGTCCACGATGGCGGGCTGCACGCCGGGCAAAGGGAGCGTGGCGGAGCCGGGTTTAGTGGGCGTCGCGCCGGGCAGCGGCGAGATCAAAATGCCGCCGGTCTCGGTTTGCCACCAGGTGTCCACGATGGGGCAGCGCGCTTTGCCGACGGTGTTGAAATACCAGTTCCACTCCGGTTCCTTGATGGGTTCGCCGACGGTGCCGAGCAGGCGAAGGGAACTGAGGTCGTGCGCGTTTGGCCACGAGTCGCCTTCCTTCATCAGCGCGCGCAAGGCCGTCGGCGCGGTGTAGAAGAGGTTGACCTTGTGCTTGGCGATGACCTGCCAGAAGCGCCCGAAGTCCGGGTAGTTGGGCACGCCCTCGAACATCACGACCGTCGCGCGGTTCGCCAGCGGCCCGTAGAGGATGTAGCTGTGGCCGGTGATCCAGCCCACATCCGCCGTGCACCAGAAAACATCGCCGGGGTGATAGTCGAAGACGTAGTGGTGCGTGTAAGCGGCGTAGGTGAGGTAGCCGCCGGTGGTGTGGAGGACGCCCTTGGGCTTCCCGGTGGAACCGCTGGTGTAGAGGATGAAGAGCGGGTCTTCCGCGTCCATGACCTCGGGCGCGCACGTCGGCGAAGCGGCGGCGAGGGCCTCGTGCCACCAGACATCGCGGCCCGGCTGCATCTCGATCGGCGTGCCGGTGCGGCGGACGACGAGGATTTTTTCCACCGAAGGCGTGCGGGGCGCGGCCTTGTCAGCGTTGGCCTTCATCGGGATGTCGTGCTTCAAACCGCGCACGCCGGTGTCCTGCGTGATGATGGCCTTGCAGGTAGAATCGTTGATGCGCGTGACGAGCGAGTCCGCCGAGAACGCGCCGAACACGACCGAATGCACCGCGCCGATGCGCGCGCACGCCAGCACCGCGACCGCCAGTTCGGGAATCATCTGAAGGTAGATGCACACGCGGTCGCCCTTGCGGATGCCGAGGGCCTTGAGCGCGTTGGCGGCGCGCTGCACTTGCTCGTAGAGGTCGCAGTAGGAGATGCGGCGCGTCTCGCCCGGGTCGTTGCCCTCCCAGATGAAGGCGGTCACATCGCCGTGCCCGGCCTCGACGTGGCGGTCCACGCAGTTGTAAGAGGCGTTGAGTTTCCCGCCGAGAAACCACTGGATGCTGACCGGCTCGTGGTAGTTGACGGCGGAGAGTTGGTCCCACTTACGAAACCACTTGAGCCGGTTCGCCTGCTCGGTCCAGAAACCCTCGGGATCCTTGATGGAGCGCTCGTAGGCCGCGCGGTAGTCGTCGAGCGACTTGACGTGCGCGCGGGCGGAGGCTTCCGCGGGAGGCGGATGAACGGCGGCGGAAACAAGATTCTGGCTCATGCGGGTGGCAAACTGTGCGGGCATCTTAGGAAGCACCCGTGAAGCGTCAACCCGCGAAAGCGCCGGTGCGCTACTTCTTCGGCGTGAACGGCCCGTCACCTTCAACGTGGCAGGCAGCGGCACCACCGCCATCAGCGTGACGGGTGATTCACCCGTGGCACGCGAGGTCGCCGACGTGAACGCCAACGTCCTGGGCGCGAGCTTCGTGGGCGGCAGCTTCAACATCATCCTGCCCGCCGGCCTGAAGGCCGCCGGCATGGAGCGCGCGGCGGACGGTTCGCTGCGCCTCGTGGTGCGCAACGCGGACGGCTCGGCGGTGACCGCAGCGCAGGCCGCGAAGTATCAGGTGTTCGTTACCAGCAACCTGGGTGCGGCGTGGACGCTCCTGCCCAACGCGCTGGTCGTGGAGAATGGCGCGCTCAAGATCGTGGACCCGGCGGCGAATGGCTCTGGTCTGCGGCTCTACAAGCTGTTGGAGACGCCGTGAGTTTCGGTAGGGCCGACCTGCCGGTCGGCCGAACCCTTTAGCAGCCTCGTGTGAGGTTGCGACGGGCTTCAGCGGAAGCAGTCGTGTGCCCGCTGAAGCCCGTTTCCTTTTCCCGCCTCAGTATTGGTTGAGCACGTCAATCAACTGGCGCAGCCGGGCGTAGTCGTGCCGGTTGAAGCCGAAGGCGACGCGCTGGAGGTCAAGGTGTTCGCCCTCTTCGGTTTCCTCGGGCGTGGGCGGAATGACATGGAACGGTTCGCTGCTGATGATGTCCGCGAAGTCCTCGTTGAGCGCGGCCAGGCCGGTGGGGGAGGGCACGTTCTTGAGCCGGATGACCAGCAGGTCGCGCACGAAGCGGGTCGAGTGGAAGTTACGGTAGAATCGCGCGATGTGCCGCACCGCGTCGTCCACGTTGTCGGTGATGTGGTAGAGGCCGGGATCCTCGGGGGAGATGAGTCCATTGCGCAGCAGATGCTCGCGCACGTTCTTGTCCCACGTCTTCCAGTAGGTGCCGCCGGTGCGGTCCACCAGCACGAGCGGCATGAGCTGGCTCTTGCCGGTCTGCATCAGCGTGAGTGTCTCGTAGGCCTCGTCCATCGTGCCGAAGCCGCCCGGGAAGAGCGCGACGGCGTCCGAGTGGCGGATGAAGATGAGCTTGCGGGTGAAGAAATATTTGAAGGTGACGAGCTTCTTGTCTTCCGCGATGATCGGGTTGGCCGCCTGTTCCCAAGGCAGCCGGATGTTGGCGCCGAAACTTCGCTCCACGCCCGCGCCCTCGTGGCCCGCCTGCATGATGCCGCCGCCCGCGCCGGTGATGACCATGAAGCCCGCATCGGCGATCTTCCGCCCAAACTCGACCGCCTGCTGATACTCCACGGAATCCGGGGCGGTGCGCGCGGAACCGAAGATGGTGACCTTCCGCTTCCCGGCATAGGGCGCGAAGAGCTTGTATGCGTAGCGCAGTTCGCGCACGGCAGTCTGGATCACGCGCACGTCACCGCGGTCCTCGACATCGTGGAGGAGCTTGAGTGACTGCTCGACAAGGTCGGCGACGAGATCCTCATTCTGGCCGCCGCCCTTGAACGCGATCAGCTCACGGATGCGCCGTTCGAGCGCGGGATTGGCAGTCGGGCGCGGGCGCTTTTCCATGTGGGCAGCGTATCGCGAGGCCGGGGAGAAGGCAATGAGCCGCGAGTTGGGTAAGTCCAAGGGGGGATGGTGGACGCTGCAGGTTTCGAACCTGCGACCCCTACCGTGTGAAGGTAATGCTCTACCACTGAGCTAAGCGTCCAGCCAAAGATCGAAAGCGGGGTGAGGGTAATTGCGCGGAAAGGGAACGCAAGCAGGTTTTCCCGCAGCGGCCCTTCGCAGCGCGGGATTGCCAAGCCCGGGCTCGTCAGTATCATCCATCCGCAACCAGAA
>JBJTAU010000487.1:0-6201 GCA_046090965.1 Limisphaerales bacterium
GTAAATCATGTCATAGACCGCGCGCGCCCGGCGGAGCGGGAACTTCGCCTCGTCCAGCGGCGAGCCATCGCCCGGCTTTAGGCCGAGCGAAGTGGAGTTCAGCACGAGGTCAACGTCGCCTTCCGGCCAGCCCGCGTGCACCTGCACCGATGGGAAGCGCGCGCGAATCTCCGCCGCGACCTCCTCCGCTTTGCTCTGCGTGCGGTTGACGAGGAAGAGCGAACCAACGCCGTCCGACGCCAGCTTGAGCGCGGCCGTGCGACCTGCGCCGCCCGCGCCGAGCAGCAGCACGCTCGCGCCGCGCGGCTCGAAGCCGAGGTCTTCGCGCAGCGACCGCGTGATGGCATCGGCATCCGTGTTGAAGCCGTGCGAGCGGAGTTCGCCAATGTCGTTCGGGTTCAGCTTCGCCAGCGGCTGCCACGCGCCGGAAGCGTCCTTCGCCTCGAAGCGCACGGTGTTGACCGCGCCCCAGGTTTTCGCCGACACGTCGAGTTCATCCACGATGTCCACGGCGAGCAGCTTGTGCGGGACGGTGAGGTTGAGGCCGATGAACTTCATCGCCTGCGCCCCCGCGATGGCCGCGCGCAGCCGGTCAGGATGCACGTCGCAGGCGAGATAGCGCCAGTCGAGGCCCAGCGCGGCGAGCGCGGGGTTGTGCATGGCGGGGGAAGCGGAGTGGCGGACCGGATGCCCGAAGACCGCGCAAAAGCGCGTGCTGGCGCGGAGTTCAGCCGGTTCGGACACGCGGCGCAGGATAGGAGTTCGAGGTTCAAAGTTCAAAGTTCAAAGTCGGGGAAGGCTCAGGCACCCGCGCGGACGCGTCCCAGCCGGGGCGACCGATTTGGGTCTGGGTGGAACGGGCCACCGGCCCGTTGCGGCGGGCGACCCGCCCGCCGCTTGTGCTGCGCCCGGCAGGCGCCAATTGGTTGGGGCGTTGGCTGTGCGGTAGCTGGGCGGCTGGTTGCCGCCGTGAACGGCCAGGTTGGCCGTTCCACCCGGAACCGCTCGTATCGCTTCGGTGCATGCTTCACGAGGAATGTCCCGGCGAGGCTCATTCCCTGACAACGCTGCCTTTGCCAGCCCCAACGGGGCTGCAAGAAGCCGAGCTGCGGCGGCAACGCGCGCGACTCGGGGCTGGATTGGAACGGTTGCCCGCAATAGAACCGCAGTGAATAATCGGGCCGCACGGATTGTGGTTGCTGACAAGTTAGGCCTCAGAAGACTAATGAATTTAGTGCTCGCACATAACGGCAGGCATTTGGATGTAACGGATCGAACGAAACCGAACGACGTCATTCGCGCTCTTGGAGAGCCAACCAACTCGTGGGATGACGGGGTCGAAAAATGCCTCACGTATGAGTGTGATGGCAGAACCGTTAGTTTCACGTTTTGCGTGCGGCATTTCCTCTTCAAGCCCGAGGGCAAGTTGAAAGGCGTGGAGATCGAGCATCCCGACGATTACAAGAAGCGAGACGCGGTCTAACTGCGTGCTACAGCGCCATTCGGGTTGTCCGGAGGTTCGCGCCTACTTGATGCCCGCCAGCCGCTCCTTCCAAATCTTGTGCAGCAGCACGGTGGCGCGCACGTCGCGGAGGCAGTAGTCGGCGATTTCCTTGTGCCTGCCCTCGGCCACCATGTCGCTCACGTCCATGCCGGTGATGCCGTGCGCCTTCGGTGACTCGATGCCGAAGGCCTTGCAGTAGAAATCCAGGTTGAACTTCCGCGCCGCGCCGTCGCGCCCGCTCACGCCGTAGAAGGTGAGCTGCTCGGCGAGGTCGCAGTGCGGGTCGGTGGCGTAGCGGTAGCCGAGCCAGTCCTTGCGCGCGATGGGGACGTTCAGCACGGCGGAGCGCAGGTAGAGGAACGGCACGTCGAAGCCGCGGCCGTTGAAGGTCACGACCTGCTGGTAGTGCTTGGCGGCGTCCCAGAACGCCGTGAGCAGCTCGTGCTCGTCCGCGCACGGCACGAACTCGACCGGCCCCGCCTCGGCGTCGTCCTCGAAGTCCTCGGCCTGGAAGAGCACCTGTCCGCGCTGCGACTCGGCGTTGAGCATGGCGATGCACACGATCTGCCCGGTGAGCGGCCAGAGGCTGAAGAGGCGGGCGATCTCGTCGCGCTTGGCGGCGCGCAGCTCCTCGGGAAGTTTTGCGGCCTCGCGGAAGAGGTATTCCTGCTGCACCTCGTCGAACTGCTCGACGGGCAGGCGCGAGGTCTCAATGTCGAAGACGAGGGTGGCCATAGCGATGCCGGATGGTTTGCGCGGCCGGGGAAGTTTTCAACCGGAATCCCGTCCACCAAAGAAGAAGGGAAGCCCGGTTGGACTTCCCTGCTTGAAGCTCTGGCGAAGCTGCGGTTAGAGCGTGCTCCAGCCGTGCTTCTCGCGCACGGCGATCATCGAGGCGAGAATCTTGTTCCAGGTGTCCTGCTTCTTCAGGACTTCGTTGGGGAACATGCAGCCGTCCCAGCAGATGTGCATGCAGGCCTTGGTCAAGTTGCGCTGCTCGTCGCGCAGCCAGTAGCCGGCGTGCACGGGGATGTCGAGCTTGCGGTTGGGGTCGTCCACCTGGCAGTGCTTGCCGGTCTTGTCGTGGCCGCCGGAGCCTTTAACCGTCGCGTCGTTTTGGGCGACGTGGAAGTCAATCGTCCATGGGCGCAGGGCCTTCGTCAGCTTCTTAAGCGCGGAGAGGAGCGTGTTCTTGTTCTTCCAGTCGTAGCCGGCGGGGAGAATGGCGTGCTTTTCGGCGTTGTAGCCGAGCGTGTAGAGGAGCGTGTGCGCCATGTCCGCCTGGAAGCCGACAAGGCCGGGACGGTCGGTTTCTTCAAGGAGGTTCACCATGTTCTTCCACGAGTGCATGCCGCCCCAGCAAATCTCGCCCTCGGCCGCGAGCCGCTCGCCATGGTCGGCGGCGACGGCCGAGCCTTCGCGGAACGTCTGCGCGATGAGCTTCGTGTTGCCGACGGGATCCTTGTCCCAGTCCGCCACGCCGGCGGCGGAGTCACTGCGCACGATGCCGTAGGGGCGGATGCCCAACTCGCGGAGCTTCTTGCCGATGCGGCAGGCCTTCTTCACCGCCGTGACCCAGCCGGCGCGCTTGGCCTCATCGCCCATCGCGTTGCCATCGAACCACACCGGCGCGACCACGGAGCCGACCACGAAGCCCTTACCGGCGATCTTGTCGGCGAGCGCCTTGATGCCGTCGTCGCTGATGTCGATGTTCGTGTGCGGGTCGTAGAGGAAGAGGTCCACGCCGTCGAACTTCTGGCCGTTGACCTCGGCCTTCGCCGTGAGGTCGAGCATGGTGTCGAGGTCGATGAACGGCTCGGCGCCGGGGCTGCCCTTGCCGACGAGGCCGGGCCACATGGCGTTGTGGAGCTTGGGATAGAGATTGGCGGAGGTGCTCATGGTGAAGTGTCGATGTGTTTCAGGAAAGGCGAGGGCGAAGCTAGCAGGCGTGGCCGTCCGTTCAATTCCAAAGTGCGGCGGTGAAGTTTGATTTGCTCCCTCTCCCTTCCTCGGAGGAGGGGAGTGGGTTAGGGCAGCCGGTTCAATGCCCTTCCAGCCAGTCAATCAGATGGTGCCGGCCCAGCGCGAGGTAGAGCGCCAAGGCGTTGAGCGCGAGTGCGCCCACGGCGCAGGCTGCACGAAACCATGTCCACGTCGGTCGGCGCAGCACCACGCGGCCCAGCAGCACGTGCGCCGCGCCCGCCAGCGGCACCGCGACGAACACGAGCGGCGGCACGAACGGCACGCCGCACGACAGCACCGCCATCACGCCCAGGCAGATGGCCAGCGCGAGGATCGGGAAGGGACAGAGTGGGGGCTTTTGATCGCTCACAGTGCGGACTGCGCTGCTATTCCCGCCAGTAAATCCGAAATGCTTCGGGGATTTCTTCCTGCTTCGGGCCGGACATATTGAAAGTGTAGGGATCGCGCGGGTGCGTCGGCGTGCCAGTGAGCTTTTCCTCGACGTAATATTTTGCGTCGGCCTTCCACATCGTGACGGTCTGGTTGCACGCGCCACCCCAACTGAAAATCTGGAACGGGAGTTCGCCGTTTTTGATCACGGGCAGGAGCGCGGGGTCCACGATGCCGCCGAGTTCGGCTTGCAGGCGTTTGGCGAGCGCGAGGCACTCGTCGTAGAACGGCTCGACAGTCACGAGGATGCGGCTCTGGGAATCGTTGCTGACCTTGGAGTGCCGTCGCTGGAGCGAGAGATACTCGCGGCGGTAGTTGAGCAGCGTGCGGTTGATCTCGTCGGTCTGGAGCGTGGTGAGCTTCAGCTTCTTGATCGCGTCGGGCGTCAACTCCGGGCCGGTAAGGCCGATCATGAACGGCTGCTAGGGGGGGGGGCGCTGCGGTTGGTTCCGCCACCTCGTCGAACCCGGGTGCTGAACGGCGCAACCGCTCGGACAGGCAGCCCAGTGCCAGGCCGGCGAGCCCGATCCACAGCGACGCGGCGAGCCAGTGAATCGCGAAGCCGTGATGCGTGGGGCCGAAGTCCACGGTGAGCCACGGTGAGAGGGAGCCGATTTGCACCGTGCCCTTGTTCGAGGCCAGCCCGGCCGTCACGTCGGTCGTGGAGTGGATGTTGAAGCCGAGCACCACCGCCGTCGCCAAGGCTACCGCGAGGGTCAGCCCGCCTTGGATCAGCTTCTGCAGCCACGGTGCGCGGCGATGGAACCAGCCGGGCAGGCCCACTGCGAATGCCTCCGTGACTTGGTGGTCGAGAGGCACCGTTGGTCCCGGCGGCGCGAGGGGCGATTGCGGTTTCGGCGGGCTTTGCGGGAACAGCGCCTTCACCTCCGGCTTGCTCAGGAGCACGAGCGCGTAAACCGCCGCGGGCAAACCGAAGATGCAGCCGGGCGGCGTAACGGCGGCCATGATGAGCGGAAACGTGATGTCGCCGTCGTCCTCGCGGTGCAGCAAGAACAGCGCGGCACCGAGCGTGTAATAGACCACCGCCACGACGCACAGGCTCAACAGCAGTTCCGTGAGCGTGCCACCAATAGGCGCGCCGCTCCGCAGCACTTCGGTGAACGCGGCAATGTTTTGCCAATCCAGATCAGCCCCGCCACGGCGTTCACGATGCCCGCGAGCAGGAGGCCGATGCCGGCGAGTTGGAGCTTGCCGCGAAGGTCATCGGGCGTGGCGGACGCGCCTGGCATGTCCCGACCGGCCACGCTGTCTTTCCGCGAGAAAAGGAGAAGCCCCAGCACTGTCATGGGAATCAAGCCGCCGATCATCACGCCAAGAAACGGGACTGTGCCTTTGCCCCAGGTGAAGAACATCCCGATGACCCAGCCGCAGAAGACCGCGACGAGCGGGATCACGCGCGACGGAAGGTCGGAGTGCGGTTCGGAATCCTCTGCGTCCGCCGATTCGCTTGATGCAGGTTGTGCCTCGGTCGTCCTGCTTGTCTCATTGTCCAACTCTTGTTCGCGCGTTTTGAACACGGCCTGTATTTCCGGCTGACTCAACTTCACCAGCGTCCAAATGCCGACGGGCAGGCTTAAGAGGTTGAACGAGAAGATCGAGCAGAGCGCCGCGCGGCGGCTCGCTGCGTAGCCTTCGCAGTGCAGCATTTTCAACGCGCCGTGGAAGATCACAACAGGCAGCACCGCGAAGATCAGGAAGATCGTGAGCGCAAACGTGCAAATGAACGGGTGTTGCGACCAAGACGCCTCGGAAATCCAAGCCGCGAAAGTCGTGACCACCATTGCCGTGCTCGCTAGTCCGGAGACCAAAAGCCCGACCGCGCTCCGGCAGATCCGCGAGCGGACCTCCCGAGAGCGCAGGCTGAAAATCGCGAGCGCGGCGATGACAGCGCACACTCCCGCGAGTCCGGAGACGGTGGCGAAATTCGGGCTGCGGTTGGTGTGCCATCCTCCTGGCCGGACGTTAAACTCCAGCCAGGGCTGCACCGCGCCGATGAACACGGTGGTGACGTTTCCGCCGTCTTCTGGATTTCTGTAGCTGGTGCGCGAATCGAACCAGATGAACATCACGACGCCGATGACGACGGCGAGCCAGAGGATCGAGAGAAAGAATTTCGCGATCGCGCTGCGTTCGGTTGCCGAGGGGATTGGCGGCAGCGACGCAGCAGCGGGAGACGTGGGCGGTGTCGGACTTTTCGGAACGGCTGGCGGCGGGGCCGGAGCCGCCGATTTGGCTGCCCGCGGCGACGGTTTCCGCCGCCAGCC